>NJEJ01000085.1 GCA_002255025.1 Candidatus Bathyarchaeota archaeon ex4484_135
GAGCACTCCCGGTAGAGCTTTATGGCGGCGTCCATGAGGCCGGATTCGAAGGAGCTCTCGGCTTCCACCAAAAGGCTGTTGGCCTGTTCCTCCGTCAAAGGAAGGTTTGATTCGGACGTGCTCATCCCTCCGGAGGCGGATAGTAAGATTCCCCAAGACCTGTCTCATCTGGCCCGGGGAACAAGAGACGGGCGTTAACAAGCTCCCTTATGACCTTCGAGCAGTACTTCAGACACCAGCCCATGTGTTCTGACAAAAGACGCTCGTTTATCCCAAGGCCTCGAGTTCTGTAAAGGTTCTTAGCGAAGTCGAGGGCCTTCCTGAGGTCTTCTTCACACGGCCTGAGCACGTACAGCCCCTCTTCTGCCTTCACGAGGCCTCTGGCTTCTAATACCTTAAGGGCCTTCTTGATCTCTCCTTCGGAGATAGGCATCTTAAGGACTTCCGAGCACCACTTGACAGCATCCTTAAGCCTGAAACAGCCTTTTGAACTCATGAGATAAGGGCTCCCCAATACCTTAGCTATCAGCTCAGCTAAGAGACTCTGGAGAGTCTTCTTGTCCTCTCCCAGCCCCCTGGCCAGGAACACCAAACAGGAATAGCGGGCCAAGCCAGCTTCCAATGGGACCAAGGCCCTTAAGGCCTCGAGAAGCTCCCTTAGGGACTCGTAAGCCCTGAGGGAATTCAGTACGTCAGCGAGACCTCTAAGGGCAGCGGAGAGCTCAGCTAGCACATATTCACCATCAGCTGATAGAGCCTTTCTGACATGCTCTAACAGGGCCGTCGTTACCGACGATATTATGGTCCAGGCCAACTCGCCCGCAAGGGTAAAGGTCAGGAGGGCCTTGTGGAAAGCCTCAAGGGCTATGCAGAGTTCCTCGAGTTCCGCTAGGAGGAGTTCCTCCCGTGCCTTAATCACCTGCTTGTCCAAAAGCTCGGACAGAGAGGAGGAAAGCGATATCAAGAATTCCTTACTTCTGGGCACGAGAGGCAAGTCCTTGTACTTAACTATCTCGTCGGGCGAGAGGCCCGCTAATACCTCAAACGCAAGCTCCTGTTGAGCCTTCAACTTAGACCCCTATCATGGATTTTATCTTCTCGAGTTCCTTGCTAACTTCTTCTTCCTTAGTCTTGACTTCCTCGTGTCCTGGAGCTTCCTGACCTATCCTTATCTCCTCAAGCGGCCTGGCCTCGACCATAGCTTCACCAGACACTATGGCTCTCAGCTCCCTCTCGGCTTCGGCGGCTACCTCAGGAGGTGCTGTGCTCTCTACGTAATGTGCCATCATGGAGTCGAGCGTGTCTATGGCTCCCTCGAGCATATACCGGGCCGAGACGGGGTCATCGGGTAATTGTCCTAATAGCTTGTCGAACTCGTTCACCACGAGCTCGCTTATCTTCGTCATGTCCCTGAGGCTGGATATCCTCGTTACCCTGAGCTTTATCCTGTCGTAGAGCCTCGCCATGTGGATGCAGGCCTCCGCCTCGCTCTTGTATTCGCTCCAGGCTTCGAGGCTGGCCCTGGCAGCCTTCAGCATTTTCCTCTTGGCGAAGAAAACAGCTTCCTTGTGGAACTTCTCGGCCTCCCTCATCAAGCTCATGCCCCTCAGCTCTAATTGCTTCTTTAAGGCATCACACCTAGCGATTATCTCCTCACGGCTGAGCCCTCTGAGCCGCTTCAGGAGGGAGATGGTAGAGCGTACTAGGGCCTTCACCGCCGACATGCGGACACCTCATCTACGGCCAACGCGGCCATAATTAAGCTTAATCTCCTACCTCGTGGGGGCTAGGGCACAGGACCATTAACAGGTCCTTGACCTCGGGCCAGAAGGCCTCGAGGTTGGCCCCAGGCTTTACTGGGGATGCCACGACCGTCATGACGGGCCCGTCAGAACTCTCAGACGCCAGCACACCGAGGACCAGCTCGCCGGAGGGAGGTCTAGCTATTACCACATCATGCCGGTAGACCTCGACGAGTTCCACGGACCAGCCCCTAGAGGCCAGCTCCTCCCTGAGGGCCGATAGGGCTTTAGATGCATCTTCTACTGCAAGGGATATTTCCCTTAGAGGAGCTTCCCCGGGCCGGAAGATATTCATCAGCTCGTAGGAGATAAGCCTAACGTGGTACTTCGCGATTATATCTGCTGGGAAGCCGAACTCAGGGACCTTGAGGCCCTCGCTCACTTACCTTCACCCTTCTCCCTCAGCTTCCTCAGCCTTTCCTCTAGGCCCTCTAGCTCAGGCGTGGGTATCTCAGAGCCTATCTCTATGCTGGCTTTCTCCACGACCTTCGATATCTCTTCCTCTGGCACGGCCTCCGTCGTCACGTCGGCTACGCCCCCGGGCTCGCCGAGGGCCTCCATGGTCATGCCCAGCTCGGACATGAGGGTCCTCAGCTCGCCGAAGAGTTCTCCAACGGCCGGTAAGTTGACCATATCAGATAGCTTGCCTACTACCTTGACGGCCTTCTCGAGGGCCTTCCTCGTGTCCGCGAAGGGAGCCAGGCCCATGAGGGTAGCCGATATGTCCGTCAGGTCTTCTGCAAAGGAATCAAGCTCGAGAGCCCTCTTCCTGAACGTGACGACTTTAGCGGCCTCCTGGCGGGCCCTATCCACGTGGCCCTTCTTAAGGAACTCTTTGACACGCTCGAACTTCCTCTGTGCCTGCCTCTCCATGTTCCTCGACTGCATCCTCAGCTGCCGGGCGACGCTGCCGAAGAGGACGGCTACCTTGTATATCCTCTGTGAGAGCTTCTTACGCCTTAGCAATCCCATGCTTCCACCGTGAAGTATTTTACCACGACCGCCTAATATGTTTAGCGGTGGTGATGTGGAGGGCCTATACGAGGAGATGTTGGAGGAGGCCAGGAAGGCTGTTTCGCTTGATAAATTGGGCAGGCTGAAGGAGGCCGTAGAACATTACATGCGGGCCGTCCAACTCCTACTGGAGCTGAGCAAGAGGACTTCCGAGCCAGCCCTGAGGAAGGTCTATGCCGAAAAGGCCGATTTGTACTTAAAGAGGTGCGAGGAGATAAGGAAGGGCATCTCCAAGAGAGCCGTTGAGGAAGCCGTGGCGGTTGAGGAAGCCATCAAGGAACTCCCACCTGAACTCCAGGGCGTGGTGATCGTAGAGAAGCCCGAGGTCAAGTGGGAGGACATAGGGGGCCTGGAGGGGGCCAAGAGGGCCCTCATGGAGGCCATAGTATGGCCCATGCTCAAGCCGGAGCTCTTCAAGGGCCCCAGGGAGCCCTGGAAGGGCATCTTGTTGTTCGGCCCGCCCGGCTGCGGGAAAACGCTCCTCGCCAAGGCCGTGGCAAGCCAGTGCAATGCCGTCTTCTTCAACGTCAGTGCTGCCGCCATAATGTCGAAGTGGTTAGGTGAATCGGAGAAGAACGTGAGCCTCCTCTTCGAAGTGGCCCGCAAGTCCTCTCCATCCGTGATCTTCGTGGACGAGGTAGATTCCCTGCTCACCGTGAGAGGCCTTGAGGAAGTAGGAGGCGAGCGTAGGGTCAAGACCCAGTTCCTCGTGGAGCTCGATGGCCTGAGGACACGCCCTGGCGAGAAGCTCGTGATAGGTGCCACCAATAGGCCCTGGGACCTCGATCCAGCCGTAATCAGGCGTTTCGAGAAGAGGGTTTACGTCCCCCTCCCGGACCTCAAGGCCAGGAGGGAGATATTCCGCATCCACCTCAGAGGCGTGGAATTGGCCGAGGACGTGGACCTAAATGAGCTGGCCGAGCTGACAGTCGGCTACTCCGGCTCGGACATAAGGCTCGTATGCCGGGAGGCAGCCATGGAGCCCGTCAGGGAAGTCATGTCCGAGGGCCCGCCTGAGGGCGAGGTCGAGATAAGGCCCGTGTGCAGAGAGGACTTCGTAAAGGCCTTGAGGAAGGTGAAGCCCATGACGAAGCCCTCCGACGTGATGAGGTACCTGAGGTGGGCTGAGGAATACGGTGAGATATGATGGCCCGTGAGGCCTTTAAGCCACCGGCCTGGGCCCTCTGGCCCCCCATGAGGGTCCTCCCGAAGGACAAGAAGATGAGGAAGGCGGTCATTGAGAAATGGGCCAACCTCATATTGGATTGGGCTTCAAAGGAGAGGAAGGTGCTGGTCGATGTCTTGGAGCTGTCTAGGACCCCTCCCTTTGACCTCCCGGAGGACCTCTTCAATTTGGCCCTGGAGTTCCTCGTCAAGACAGGACGTGCTAAATGGCGTGAGCCAGGCAAATCCCTCGTGCTCTTCTGGAGGAGCATCGATTCATGGGCCAGGTTCATATATTCTTGGCTGAAGGAGAACTTTAAGGAGATCTTTTCCATACAGGACCTCATGGAGGCTGATGAGGAATTCAGCCAGCTGCCGCTCGAGGAGCTGAGGGCCTGCCTGAGGCTCCTCGAGAAATCGGGCCTGGTCAGGAGGCTGAGGCGTGTGAAAGGCTATTACAAGCTCGTCGTGCTTGGTGTACCGGGTTGAGGATACCGGACCCGCTGTCTAGGCCTCTGGTGGCCGTGAAGAAGACCATCAGAGTCCGAGGGGGATTCACTCTCGAGGTCAGCCAAGACCACATCGCCGTGCTGACGTGGAAGGATGGCACTTACTCCATCTTGGGCCCGGGCCTCCACGAGCTGAAGAACACTGGCCTGATGCCCGCCGAGGCGTGCTGGATAAAGGTAGGCCCCCTGGGCCGGGAAGACGGCTCCCCGATGAGGTACGCCCTATCAATAACGGACTCAAGGACTAAGGACGGCTGCTGCGTGGGCCTATTCTGCCAGCTGGAGGTCATGATTTGGGAGCCCAGATCGTTCTTGAGCTCCCTGATGACCGGGAGGGAATCCATGAGCCCTCGGGAGCTCGAAGAAGCCATCAGGGGCCACGTCAAAGAAGGGCTGGCGGAAGCCGTCGCCGACCAAGATTCGGGCGATATCAGCAAGCCCTCTTTTGAGCTACGCCTCAAGCACTACGTCAACCTGTCCTTAAGGGGCCTTGGCCTCAGGGTCGGGCTGTTACGCCTTGAGGTCCTGAAGTCCATAGGGCCCGTGCGTACAGCCGACGAGCTTGCTAGGATTCTCGAGGAAAGGCTGCCGTTTCCCCTGGATGAGCGTAGGGCAGCCGACTTCGAGAGGAAGCTGAGGCTGGTGTCCGAGAGACCGTGGCTTATAGCGAAGCCCCTCGATGAGAACTGGGCTTCCGAGTGGAAAGCCTTCTGGGTGGAGGTCGCCCAAGACCTCATGTGGAAGCAAGGGAGGTTCTTGCTCAGCCTCCAGGATCTGGCGTCCCTCACGCCCTTCTCGTCTATGAGGACGGATTGGAGGGAGGAGTTATTCGAGACCTTAAAGGAGAAGATAGGATCCCTCGGGGATTACGTTTTCTCACGGGAGGTCCTCGATGCCCTATCCAGTGCCCTCGCCAGGTGGGCCCGTGACGTAGGCCTATTCGAGATAAGCACCGAGGGCCTCGTGTCCTTGCTCGGCCTGAGCGAGCAGGAGGCCAGGATGCTCCTAGACCACATGGCCGGTAGAGGGGCCTGCGAGTGGGTGGAGAAGGGGAAGTCGGTCCTCCTCTCCCCGAGTTCACTTTAGCTTCTTCTCGAGGCCCGGGAAGTACCAGGCATCCTGCTGGCCCGTGTAGGAACCGGGTATCCTCCTGGCCACCCTGGCTCTCTCAAGGGCCTCTAGGACAGCTCTGGCCTTGGCCATCGGCCACTTCGTCTTGGCCACAAGC
>NJEJ01000086.1 GCA_002255025.1 Candidatus Bathyarchaeota archaeon ex4484_135
GCCCTCGCCTTCGTCGACAGGTTCGTGGAGAACGAGGCAGCCTACTTCAGGGCCAAGGAAGCCGTGCTGGAGCGTGTGGAGGAGTTCGTCAAGGACAAGTTCGACTTCTCCGAGGTCAAGGTGAACATAAACGTGCTCGACAGGCCCGGCAGGGGCCTTGAGGGCGTCTACCTGACCGTGCTCGGGACGAGTGCCGACAGCGGTGACTCAGGGCAGGTGGGGCGGGGCAATCGCGTGAACGGCGTCATACCTCTGAACAGGCCCATGTGCTCTGAGGCGGCAGCTGGCAAGAACCCCGTCAGCCACGTGGGCAAGATATACAACGTCCTGACGCACCAGATGGCTAAGGCCATATATGACCGGGTCCCGGGCCTGAGGGAGGTCTACGTGTGGCTCCTGAGCCAGATAGGGAAACCGGTCGATGAGCCTCTAGTAGCTGCCTCCCAGGTCATACTCGAGCCCGGGACTAAGCTCAAGGAGGTAGAAGAGCAGATAAAAGACGTCATGGAGGCAGAACTCGACTCCATCAAGGACCTCGTGTGGAAGTTAGCTAAGGCCTGACAGAGTAGAGAAATTGCTCAGGAAGATGATACTCAAGCACGGCTCCGTCCTCGAGCATAACAGGCTTGTCTTCCTAGCCGAGGGCAGCGAGGAGGAAATACTCGAGCTCCTCCTTACCGATAGGTTCTTTGAGGTCTCAAGGCTCGGGGAAGGCAAGTGGCTCGTGAGCTGCAACCTCAGGACCCTGGTATCCGCCCTGGCTGACGACCTCCCGGGCGAAGTCAGGGAGGCCTTCTCGGAGGCCCTGAGGACAGCATCGCCCGTCCTCTGGGAGAGGGTGATGGCACATGGAGGTTAAGCTCATATCTTATGTGCCCTCCAAGCCGATAATAGAGGCCCTCGAGGCCGGAGGGCTGAGTATAAGCCCAGAGGAGCTCCTCAAGCACTTATCCTTCACCTTCGCGATATCAGGCCTATCCAGGGCCTGCACGCACCAGCTGGTGAGGCACAGGCTGGCCTCTTACAGCCAGCAGAGCCAGAGATATGTGCGTGTGGAACGCCTGGCCGATGAGGCAGTTGAGCCCCCGTCCATAGCGTGCCGTCCAGAGGCGGATGTCTTCTTCAGGGGGTTCATAAGGGCCTCCGAGTACATCTATAACAAGCTCATAGGGCTCGGGGTGCCGGAGGAAGACGCACGCTTCGTCCTGCCGAATGCAGCTCCAAGCAACATAATAGTTACCATGACGGGCTCGGCCCTGTACCATTTCTTCGGCCTCAGGTGCTGCAATAGAGCTCAGCACGAGATAAGGGAGCTAGCAGACCGGATGCTCGTCTTGTGCAGGCGTGTCGAGCCAGAACTCTTCAGGAAGGCTGGCCCCTACTGCTTCCAGAAAGGCTACTGCGAAGAAGGGCCTTTGTCCTGCGGCCGGGTTGAGGAAGTAAAGGCCAAGTACGAACGCCTGGGCTACGGGCCGGATGTCTGAAACAAGCCTTATGTACGTGCTCTAATGCCCCCATCACGCGGTGCCCGAGTTGAGCTTCAGGGCCTTCATAGCCATAGACGTGGAGGAGCCCTCTGTGCTCGACAGGATAAGTGAGCTCCAGGCCATCTTAGCCGGGACTAAGGCTTCCCTGAAGCTGGTGGAGAGGGAGAACATACACATAACGCTGTGGTTCCTGGGCAACATAACTCCCCGCACGGCCGAGCAAATCAATAAGTGCCTTGAGGCCGTAAAAACAGGTCCCTTTGTGGTCGAGCTGACGGGCGTAGGAGCGTTCCCGAGCCCTGGCAGGCCAAGGGTCATATGGGTCGGCGTCGGGAGAGGCTCTGACGAGCTGAAGGCCATCTACGAGGAACTGAAGCCATGCCTCAGGCGGCTGGGCTTCAGGCCGGACCCTAAGGGCTTCACGCCCCACGTGACGGTGGCCAGGGTGAAGTTCAAGACGCCGGAACTCGTGAAGGCCATAATGGAGAATTCTGCCATGAACTTCGGTTCCTTCAGGGCCGAGGAGATAAGGCTCAAAAAGAGCGTACTCACGCCCAGGGGACCCGTATATAGCACTGTTTCCTCCGTCAGGCTAGGAGAGACCTAAGGAAAACCAGGCTCTCCCATACGTTCTCCACGCTTTCAACCACCAGAGGCCCCCTGTAGCCTGCTTCCCTCAGGGCGTTTATGACCTCAGGCCAGTTCACAGTCCCCCTGCCCAAGCCCAAATGTAGGTCGGATTTACCGTCGTTATCGTGAACGTGAACGTGCTTTATAAGGCCCGAGAAGGCTTTCACGAAGTCCTGGATCTGGCCGTTGAGGTTGGCGTGCCCAACGTCAAAGGCCAGCTTTAGGTCAACATCGCCCTTGAGATCGGAGAGGAGGCGTTCGAAGTCCTCGACCTTCTTCAGGACGAACGGGACGGGTTCGGTGCCGTTCTCCAACAGGGCCTCTATGCCCAATTCCTCGGCCTTGCGGTATATCTCTCGTATGGACTGAAGAGTCTTACGCCATTCCACGCCCGGGTAGTAATACGTTACGCCGGTCCTCAGGCCCGGGTGGAAGACCCAGGAAGAAGCACCTATTCTGGCGGCTGCCTCCATGGACCTGAAGTGCCTCCTAAGGGCGAACCTCCTCATGGGCTCGTACGGGGAACCTATGTTCACGTCCACGAAGGGGCCGTGGACGGCGATGCCTTCTTGAGGGGCTTCCCGAGGACGAAGAGGAGCGAGAGGCCGAGCTTCATCCTGTGCCTCCCAGCCCCTTGACCCTAATGTCTCTTACGGCTCTCTCCAGCCTGGATAAGGTAGCTTCCCTCTCCCTTATCTTGGTCTCTAGCTCGGTTAGCACGGCCTCAAGCTGTTTCTTCTTGGCCTCTAGGACTTCTACCTCAGTCCTTAAGTCTTCTTCCCTCTCCTCAAGCCTCGAAAGCTCCTCCTTCTTGCGGTTCAGCTCTTCCTCGAGCTCGCCTACCTCGCTCAGGACCTCGAGCCTGGCCTGGTACTCCCTTATCTTGGCCTCGTACTCCGTTATCCTCTCCGCCAGCTCGGACAGCCTCTCCTCGGCCGAGGAGAGGAACTCCATGAACCTCTTCCTCATGCTCGATAGCTCTTCCTTCTCGGCCTTGACCTTCTCGAGTTCGGTAGCCGCCTTATCAGCTGCTTCCTGAAGCTCAAGGCACTCAGCCTTCCACTTCTCGAGTTCTTCCCTCTGGGCCCTCAGAACCTCTATTTTGGCTTCTAGCTCCTCCCTCAGCTTTATCACTTCTTCCTCTTTCCTCCTGAGTTCCTCCCTTGCTTCCTCGAACTTCTTAACGGCCTCTTCCATGGCCGCTAGGGAAGCCAGCATTTCCTTGCTCAATCTGTCGAAGGCCTCGTGCTCCTCCTTCATGGCCGAGAGGACCTCGAGGAACCTCTTCTTCTCCTCGGCCAGGACGGCCTCCCGTTCTTTTAAGACGGCTTCCTGCTCGGAGACCTTTCTCTCCCGTGCTACCAGCTCAGAATACCTGGCTTCTATTTCAGCTAGCTCCTTCTCCCTTTCCGATATCTGCTCTAGCCTGCTGAGGGCCTCTTTTATGACCTCGGTCACCTCAGATAAGCTCTTCTTGGATACATCTGTGAGGTCCTTGGTCATCCTTGTTATGTCATCTGTCCTAGTCTTTAAGGTCTCTAAGGCCTTGGAGAGCTCTACGCTAATAGAACTCATTATCTCCATCATTCTATCCAAGTTGCTTCTTGCTTCTTCAACGGCCCTCATACGCTCTGATAGATAGGCTTCCCTTGCCTTCAGATCCATTTCCTTCTTCTCTAGCTCCTTCTTCAGCTTGTCCAGCCCCTCCCTCTCGGCCCTGAGGGCTTCCACGGCTTCTGCCAGGACAGAAGCCGTGGTGCCTAGAGATGTGGCCTTCTCCTCGAGAACTCCTATCTTCTTCATCAGCACCTTCACTTGCTCCTCCTTTTTCTCTAACAATTCAGCTAGTTCTTTCGATTTCTCCTCGACTTGCTTTTTCTCCACTTCTAGCCTTGCTCTCTCCTGCCTCAGCCTCTCTTCTTCAGCTGCAAGTTCTCTTTCCCTCGGCAGGAGGGTTTCCACCAGCTCAGCGAGCTTTAGGGCTCTATCGCTGATTTCCTTCTCGATATCGTAAATGGCTTTTATGCTTTCTACCAACTCGCTCAGCTCTTCAAGACGTCCGGTTAGGTCTTCCTGGCACTTGCTCAATATCGAAACTGACTCGCCTAACTTCTCTCTGTCCTCTCTTATCCCTCCGACTACTTCTTCGGCTTCAGATATCGCTCCCTCGAGTCTGTCGAGAGCGGGCATAAGGATCTCCTTGACGAGCGGGAGCAATTTCTCAAGGCGGGGTATGATATTGCTCATCTTATCATGGGCGGACTTGACGATAGCTAATTGCTCGCTGAGAGCTTTTGACTGTACTTGGATTTGCTCTTCAGCTTTCTTGGAGAGTTCGGCTATCACGTTTTCTGCCGCAGACCTTATGCCCTCGGCCAGCTCCCTCAGGCCCGAGCTTATCTCCATCAGCTCGAGGGCCACGAGAGCGTACCAACCGTCTTTCTTGGCGAACCTCTTGACCTCACGCTTGTAGGAACGCTCGTATTCATCAGATAACTTCCCTATTTCCTCCAACCTCTTGACGAGTTCACTTGACATGGCCCTTCCCCTCCACCTTCCCGAGGACGGCTAGGGCTAGCCTCTGGACTTCCCTCTCCAGGGCTGATAGCCTTACCTCTAACCTCTCAAACCTCAAACCCAAGGCCTTTATAAGCTCGAGGGCTTCGGACACCTCAAGGCCTTTTTCCCTCAAGTAGCTCAGCACGGGCAGCACTTTCTCCTCCAGGGAGCTAGATACCTTGTTGGCCAATTCCCCGAGGTCCTTCCTGAGTTCCTCGACCACGCCCGATAGGCCGTCCTTAAGTTCCCTCACCTCCTTCTTCATCTTGGAAACCTCGTCATCCATGGTGTTCAAGTCGTCTATGACCTTCCTGTCCAACCTTATCAAGGCGTTCCTTATGTCTATTACGGCTTGTGCGAGCGTTAAGAGGCCATCCCTGAAGCTCGAGTACTCGGCCACGTCCCCAGCTGGGGTCCTAATCCTCTTGAGGGGGATTTCTTCTAAAGCCACATGCCTCCCCAAAGCTTATCTGAGGCCCCATCTTATAAGATTTCGAGGGAAAATGGCCAGGAGGTTCAAGCCCCTATTCCTCCATCCCCATGAGCCCAACGTCCTGATACCGGTCTTCATCGATGGCGAGGTCGTGGGGACCTGGGACCTGAGGAGCTACAGCAGCGATTTGCTGAGCGAGATACCTGATTTCGAGACTCTCGTCTACGCTGATGGGACGGAGCCAGGTACAGGCCGCCGTAGGCCTGACCTATGGGCTAGGAGGATAAGGGATGAGGTAGAGGTCTTCGAGATATGGGTGAAGAGGGTGACCTCCAGGGGAGGCCGTGTCCCATTCAGGTTCCTTAGGCCTGACCCGAGGAACCCAAGGATATTCTACTGCGATTACTACCCGCCGGACGGGAGCAAGCCTTTCACTTTCAAGATAAAGCTGCCGCCCAAGTACCCGGAGCAGCCGCCTAGGACCGAGGGCCTCAGGGCCATATCATATGCTGGCTTCAGGATGCCCAGCACGGGCGAGCCCTGTCTCGGGCGGCTGGGGCAAGAGAACTGGCGTAGGAACTGGCGGAAATGGGGCATAGCACACTACCTAGCCCTCATAGGTCATTATGAGGCCACTAAGCAAGGGCTGAGCATAAGGAGGCTAGAGAAGAGGCTGAGAGGACGTAGGACCTAAAGCCTCCCGCAGTCCTCGCAATCCGGCCTCCTCTTAACGTCATAGTAGGGGACCACGTTCACCCCTTCCTCTAAGGAGACCATTATGAGCGGTGCTATCCTCCCGTAGCCGAGCATATACTTGAACGCCTGGTCCACCTGCAGGCAGGCCGCCAAGGTCATGGTTGTAGCCAGGCTGG
>NJEJ01000028.1 GCA_002255025.1 Candidatus Bathyarchaeota archaeon ex4484_135
GGCGAGCATGCCATGAGCATCAAGGCCACGTAGAGCGTTTCCTTCTCCCCGCCGCCCGGGGCAAGGTAAGTTATGAGGTTCCCGAGCCCCACGCAGGCCATGTAAAGGGCCCAGAGGGCTCCCGGGCGGGCCCCGAAGAAGCTGAAGCCCAGGAAGCCCCATAGGCCCAAGGAGCCTATCCAGCCGATTATCCACGTCAAGTCGGCCTTACGCATCTGCCTCCAGAGGCGTTTCCTCTCCTCTGGCGGTTTCTGGGCTAGCATGAAGTGCTCCACTCTGGCCCAGCTCCTCCCGCTCACCACCACGGCCGTGCCTATGGCCGTCATCCATATCAGGCCTATGACGGGCCCTATGGGCAGGCCGACGAGCTTGCAGAATGGTTCCGCCAGGAAGCTCGCTATGGCACCAAGGGCCACGGCCAGGCCGAAGGCCACGTAGGTATGGCCGGCAGCCCTCACGTTCAAGTAATGTATGTACCGTTCCACCCGGCCTAGCATTTCCAACAGCTCTCTTGCCTCATCGCCCAAAGTCAGCACCGCTTACTGTCGGCCGGAGGGAATATTAGGGTCCCCTCAGCTCTGAGCTGCAGAACATCTCACGGGCCCTTCTGCTCAACCGATAAATACCCGTCGCCCGAGCCCTACGGGAGGGCCGAGAGGCCATGGCGGAAAAAGCCCCCAGGGCACTACTGATAAAGAACGGGATAGTTTTCGACCCCCTGAACGGGATAGATGGCGAACGCATGGACATAGCGGTCTTGAACGGCCGTATCGTGGAGGATGTGCCGGAGAAGGAGGCCTACGTCATAGATGCGTCCGGCATGATGGTCATGCCGGGTGGAGTTGACATACACGCCCACATAGCAGGCTCCGAGGTGAACGCTGGCCGCCTCCTCAGGCCCGAGGATCACTTCAAGGACGTCGAGCCCAAGACGGCCACCGCCCGTTCTGGCGTGGGCCACTCCGTCCCGAGCACCTGGACGACGGGCTACCGCTACGCCCGCATGGGTTGGACGTGGGTCAGCAATCCCTCCATGCCGCCCTTAGAGGCCAGGCACACGCACGAGGAGCTCGACGACACGCCCATAATCGATAAGGCCACCTACCCGCTGCTGGGCGATTGCTGGTTCGTGATGGAGTTCCTGGCGGCCGGCATGATAGAGGAATGTGCTGCCTACGTGGCCTGGATGCTCTGGGCCACGAAGGGCTACGCCGTAAAGCTCGTCAACCCGGGCGGGCTCGAGTGCTGGGGCTTCGGGGGCAACGTGAAGAGCATAGACGACGTGGTGCCCTACTTCAACATAACGCCCAGGGAGATAATAAGGGGCCTGGCTAAGGTCAACCACCTCCTCGACCTGCCGCACACCATACACATCCACACGAACAGGCTCGGCCAGCCGGGCAACTGGGAGATAACGGTCCGCACCATGGATTGCGTCCGCGACATACCTGGCACGAGCAGCACGGGCAAGCGTTCTATCCACGTCACGCACGTGCAGTTCAGTGCCTTCGGCGGCGACGACTGGGCCAGCATGTGCTCCATGGCCGCCCCAATAGCCCGCTACGTGAACATGCACGACCATGTCACCATAGACATGGGTGCTGTCGTCCCGGGCGACACGACCACTATGACGGCCGACGGGCCCTTCCAGTACGGCCTCTACGAGCTCACGGGCAACAAGTGGATAAACCACGACGTTGAGACCGAGACGAGCTCGGGCATCGTGCCCTACCACTACAGGCGTAAGAGCCTCGTGAACGCCGTCCAGTGGGCAATAGGGCTCGAGCTAGCCCTGCTGATAAAGGACCCGTGGAAGGGGGCCTTCGTGACGACCGACCACCCGAACGGTGCACCTTTCACGACCTACCCACGCGTGATAGAATGGCTGATGAGCGTCAAGGCCAGGGAGAAGACGCTTAAGCGGGTGAACAAGAGGGCCATAAGGCGTATGGTGTTGCCCAGCATAGACCGGGAGATGACCTTCTACGAGATAGCAATACTGACCAGGGCCGGGCCAGCCAAGGCCTTGGGCCTGGAGAACAAGGGCCACCTGGGCGTCGGGGCCGATGCCGACATAGCCATATATGCCATAGACCCGGACCGCATAGACCCGGGCAGGGACCACAGGGCCGTCAGGAGGGCGTTTGAGCGGGCGGCCTGGACCATAAAGGAAGGCCGGGTAGTGGTTAAGGATGGCCAAGTCGTCTCGTCCCCAAGGGGCCGGACGTTCTGGGTCCACGTGGAGCTGCCGGATTGGACTGAGGAAGCCATAAGGTCCATAGGAGATGCCTGGACGGAACGCTACACGGTCAGCTTCGAGAACTACCCGATACCGAAGCACTACCTGGCCAGGCCATATAAGGTCGTGAGGAAGGCCAGGCTGGAGGCGTGATGGCCGTGTGCGCCGAAGTAGTCCTAAAGCCCAAGAAGGCCCTCAGGGTGCCCGTCTACGCACCGTGCATAAGGCCTGATGACTTCGCAGGCCTCTCGGAGGCAGAGATAGGCTCCTTAGAGGTCCTGAAGGGAAACAGGAAAGTCAGGCTGGCAGAACTCTTCGAGGTAAAGGGTGATGCTGCCTCCAAGCCCGAGGAGCTGACGATTTGCCTCTCCGGTGATTTTGGCAAGGTCAGGCAGGTGGGCTTCGAGATGACCTCGGGCCGTGTAGTGGTCGAAGGCGACATAGGGCTCTTGGCGGGCGAGCACATGAGGGGCGGCACCATAGAGATACACGGCTCGGCTGGCTCCTGGCTGGGCTCGAGGATGCTCGGCGGGACCATAATAGTCCATGGCTCGGCCGGTGATTATGTGGGCTCCTCCTACCGTGGGGCCGCGGATGGCATGAGGGGCGGCACCATAATCATAGAAGGTGATGTTGGCTCCGAGCTGGGCAACCACATGAGGGGCGGCACCATAGAGGTCAAGGGGTCCGTGGGCCTCTTCCCGGGCATACACCTACACGACGGGGCCATCCTCATAAGGGGCGATTGTGAAGGCCGCCCTGGTGCCTTCATGATGGGAGGGAAAATAATAATATGCGGGCACGTGCCATCCGTGCTGCCAGGCTTCAGCATAATCAGGATCTCGAAGAGCGTCAAGTTCGGGAAGGAGAAGATTGAAGGGCCCTTCTACACCTTCGTGGGCGACCTGACGGAAGGAGGAGGCGGGAGGCTGCACGTCTCCAAGGAACGCAATTCGCACCTCTCCCACTACGAAAGTTATTTATGACGGCTCCTTTCTGCGTCCGGGAAAACCCTTAAGTTGCCCTCTTGCAACGCTCGGTGGGAGGCAAGGAGGTCATGTCAATAGCACCTTACCTGGCATCTCCCATGCCGGTCGTAAGGCGTATGCTCATGTTGGCTGGCGTGAAGCCGGGAGAAATCGTATATGACCTCGGGTGCGGGGATGGCCGCATCGTCATAACGGCCGCGAAGGAGTTCGGTGCCTATGCCGTGGGCATAGAGATAAGGAAGGACCTAGCCCTCAAGGCCATGAAGGCGGTTGAAGAAGCAGGCCTCACGGACAGGGTGAAGATAATAAACGCTAACCTCTTCGACGTGGACATAAGCGATGCCGATGTCGTCACCCTCTACCTGACCACCTCCGCCAACCTCAAGGTGAAGCCCAAGCTGGAGAGGGAGCTGAAGCCCGGGGCCCGCGTCGTATCACACGAGTACGAGATACCCGGCTGGACGCCCGTTCTCATAGATGAGTTCACGGAGGACTCGAGGTACAGGTTCCTAACGCACAGGATTTGGCTTTATAGACGCTGATCGTATGTATTACGAATTCATCAATCCGTAATACTTAAATACTCCACCCTTTGTATTACGTCCGGCGTGGGAGACGTGCACATTCCAGATGGCTTCCTAGACCCGGTCACGGCTGCCCTCTGCTATGCAATAGCCTTGGTCTTCACCGCCGTGGCTATCTACAAGAGCAGGGCCAGGCTGAAGCCTGAGGTCATCACGCTGGCCTCCCTCCTGGCGGCCGCCATCTTCGCGGCCCAGATGCTGAACTGGCCCATACCGGGCGGGACGAGCCTTCACATGGTCGGCGGGGCCTTAGTTGGCATCTTGCTGGGGCCGTGGCTAGGCGAGTTGGTGATAGCCGTCGTGCTTTTGGTCCAGTGCCTCGTGTTCGGCGACGGGGGCATAACAGCCCTCGGTGCCAACATACTCAACATGGGAATAATAGACGTGCTAATAGGCTACGCTTTCTTCAAGGCCTTGGCCAGGCCCGGCGAGACGAATAGGGCTCGCGTGACGCTCGGTGCCTTCCTCGGGGGCTGGCTCGGCATAACGTTAGCTGGCGTGGCCTGTGGCCTCGAGATAGGTTACTCGCCTGCCTTCCCATTTGGCGTGGCCATAACGGTGCCCGTTATGGGCCTATGGCACATAGGCTTAGGCGTCATAGAGGGCATCATAACGGCCCTCGTGGTAGACTACATGGCGAGGAAGCTGCCTTCTCTCGTCATGAGCTTAGAGCTACCGGCCCAGGGGGTGTGATGGGCTTGTCCATGCAATCCTTCATAACTGAGCACAAGAGGGCCCTCATGTTGATCGCCGTGCTGCTCATCGTGAGCCCTCTCTTCGGCGTCATAGGAGCCGACATAGTAGGCTACCACGAGCCGTTGGACGTGGCTGCTGAGGTCCTCGGCCTGAACGAGACCGGCCTCTGGTCAGGCCTTCTGCCGGACTACAGCGTGCCAGGGCTCCCCGAGAACTGGGCTGGCCTGTCCTTAGGCTACATAATATCGGGCATCGTGGGCGTGGCCATCATCCTGGCCTTAGGGCTGATCCTAAGGGGACTCGTGGCGAAGGGATAGGGTCATGCGGGCACACAAGGGCCTCCTGATGCGTTACCTCGGGAGCGTCGAACATGTGCTCGAGAAGCTGGCGAGGGAGAGGGATCCCGGCATAGCACCAGCAACCTCCATTTTTCTCCTCATCCTCCTCGTGTCTGTGGCAGCTTTCACGAGCCCCTTCCCCTTAAGGCCCGGTTCTTTCCTCCCTCTCCTCATGGCCATCGTTCTCTCGTTGGCCAGCCGTGAGCTGGGTGCTTTCCTGAGGCTGGCAGGCATAGCTTCCTTCTTCTTGGCCGTGGTCTCCCTCCCTCTATTGTTCATCACGCCGGGGACGGCCTTCTGGACGCTCAGATCAGGGCCTCTCGAGCTATCGGCTACCTGGGACGGGGCTTTCCAGGCCTTGGCCTTCGCCCTGAGGTGCCTGAACGCTGTCTGCCTGGCCGTGGCCTGGACTTCCTACGTGGGCTTTAACAACCTCATAAGGGGCTTGCACGTCATCGACCCGACGGGCACCATACCGAGCATGGTCTTCCTCACGACCAGGTACGTGCCCCTGTCGATACGCGAGGCCCAGAAGCTGATAGCGGCCAGGGAGGCCAGGACGCTCAGGGAGCCCAGGCTGAACACGACATGGCTCCTGTTAGCCAGCTCATGTGGCGATTTGTTCTTAAGAACGTTCCATAGGGCCTGGAAGGTCAACTTAGCCATGAAGAGCAGGTGCCTATCGGGCAGCTTGACCAGCCTCACGAGCCTTAAGGACTGTTTTAGGTTGGGGGCCCGCGATGTCCTGTGGGCCCTGTTGGCCCTCGCCTACGTACTGGTGATGACCCTGAGGGTGATATGAAGTGGGCCGGGAAGTCCTCTCCTGCCGAGGGGTCTGGTTCAGGTACCCGGATGGCACGGAGGCCCTCAGGGGCGTAAGCTTCTCGGTACACCAGGGCGAGGTGGTCGTCCTCCTGGGTCCCAACGGTGCTGGCAAGACGACCTTGCTCCTTGTTCTGGCGGGCCTGCTCGAGCCCTCCAAGGGCCGGGTGTTCTTCAGGGGCCGTGATGTGAGAGAGCTGGGCCCAGAGCTGAGGAAGTACGTGGGGCTCGTTTTCCAAGACCCCGATGACCAGTTGTTCTGCCCGACCGTCTTCGACGATATTGCTTTCGCCCTCAGGCAAATAGGCCTGCCCGAGGAGGAAATCAGAATCAGGGTGTTAGATCTGGCACGTGAGTTAGGCATAGAACACCTCTTGGACAAGGCCCCTTACAGGCTCAGCTACGGCGAGAAGAAGAAAGTAGCGATCGCCACCGTCTTGATATACGGGCCCGAGGTCTTGCTCATGGACGAGCCCACGGCTTCCCTCAGCCCTCGGTACGTGAGGTTCTTAGAGGAACTGGTGGCCGAGGGCGTAGATTCCGGGAGGACGTTCGTGATAGCGACCCAGGACGTGGATTTCGCTTACGAGGTGGCCGATTACGCCTACGTGCTCGTGGAAGGCCGTGTAGAAGCCGAGGGAAGGCCGGGCGAGCTGCTCTCAGATCCAGAGCTTTTAGAGAAAGCAGAACTGAGGGAACCAAGAAAGCTAAGTGAAATCTTACTCAAAAGAACCGGGCTGGCCGAGCTACCGGGGCGTCCCTGAGGCCTATTCTTCCTCTTCCTTGGGAGGCCACTTCTCCGACAGGAACTTCGGTATGGCAGACGAGTCCTTCGGGCCCACCAGGACCCTCCAGCCCGATAGCTCCTCGAGTTCCCCGCTGAGCCTGGCCGCCAGGCCGGGTATTATGGCGTAGCGGTGCTTCACCTTCTCCTCAAGGCCGGATTCCTTGATGGCATCTGCTATGAGCTCTGCCGTCAGCTTGCGGCCCGCCACGGCCGATTGGACGCTGAGGCCCTCCGTGTCGACCACGAGGAGGTAGCAATCTACCTTGGCGGACTTCACGTCGTTCTCGACCGTGAAGTACGTCAGGGCATAGTTGGTCGTCACGAGGACGGGCGACATCTCGTCCGGCTGGCCTATGATCCTGAGGCCAGCCTCGACTGCGACCGGCTTCCTCGGGTCCGTGTATATGTTCTCACGCCACACCAACAGGGGCAGATGGACCCAGCCCTCTAAGCTGTGCATTATGAGCAGGTCGGCGAAGCGGGTCATCAGGATGGTGGCCATGCAGGCCTCACGCCAGGCCTTGAGTTCAGGAGGCCCTTCCTCGAGCCAGGCCACGGCTGGGACCCCTATGAGCGGGTAGCCGAGCAAGTCGTCTCTCATCTTGGTGGCGGCACGCCTTATCATGACGAAGTTGCTGACCGTGTCCGAGAGGCCCTCCCCCGGGAAGGTGCCCGGGTCGAGAGCCAGATCCTCAACGCCGTAGGCCCTGAGGGTCTTGACGAGGGACTTGAGGAGTGCTATATCTCCTGGTGCGAAGACGGCCAGGGGGCACTTGTAACCTAGGGCCAGCTCCGCCATCTCACGCCAGTTTTCCTTCGTGGCCGCGTAGAGGAGGGGCTTCCTGTCCACGACCTTCACGAGGGCCTGCTCCATCACGTCTGGGTCTAGGCAGCAGAGCACGAGCGGTCTGTCGGTCAGCTTGGCCACGGCTTCGACGGCCTCTGAGAACTTGCCGCCATCGCCAGAGACGCACCTCACGGCCACGGCATCGAGCTTGAGCATGCGGCCTATGTACTCATAGGCCAGCTCGTCCAGCTTCTTCACACGGGCCTCTATCTCGTCCATGCCCATGGTGTCCTCCACGTCTATGGCTATCACGGTCGGGTTGTGGTAGGTCAGCTCGTGCCTGTACATGACGTACTTGCCGCCTATCTTGACGGCCTTATCGCCAGAGCCGAAGACGACTTCCCTGACGGCTGGCCTGAGCATCTCCCACAGCTTCTGGTATGCTTCCTTGTACTCCGGCTTCAGGAGTTCGGGGCATTCCTCGAGCCTTGCCTCGCGGTTGGCCAGCTTTGTGGCAAAGGCCATGCATGTCTTCTCGCCGCACTTGCCGCAGTTTGTCTTGGGCAGGTACTTGTATATCTCAATCGGGCTTAGCTCCTTAGCAGACGACATGCTCCATCACCCCAGCTTTCTGCTCACCCAATCCCTGATCTCCTCGGGCTTTGAGGCCCCCTTCTTCATCAAGGTGTCTATGAGTTCCCTGAGGGTCCTCGTGGCAGCTGGGTGCTCCACCATGAGCCAATCAGCACCGGCCAGCAGGTATATGATGGCACACACGGTCTCGTAGAGCGGGCCCCTGAGCTCCCTCGGGCCCCATATCTCGCCCATCTCGGCCTCCTTCATCCAGGCCTCACGGGCCGCCCAGGTGTTGGCCGAGCAAGCCATTATCGGGTGCTGGAGTTCCTTATCGCCCATCAGGGCCGCCAGGCGGGCCCTCTCCATGATGGTGTATGAATACTCGGTCCCGTAGCCCAAGGCGGCGGACGTGAGGTCCATTATTATGCTGTCCCTCGGGACGTGCCCGTAGAGCTTCCTGTTCAGCTCCCTGGCCATGTTCAGGTCTATGGGCGTGAAGGCGAGTGCTATGTGGCCGTGCTGGGCTATGGCCTTGGCCGTATCGTCAAGTATGCCCTTGTCAGCCATGTCGAGCGTCACGGAACTCATTATGAGCCTCTCGCCGGAGAACATATCGGATGCCAGTTTGAAGGCCTCGGCGTCCTTCACAGGATCCCCGCAGCCTCCCACCACGACGGGCACGTCGACGGCCTGGAGGACTTCCTCAACCGTCTTCAGGGCTTCCTTGGGCGGCTTGTCCTCCAAGAGCGGGTCCATGCTGAGCAGATGGACCACCACCAAGTCGGCCTTGAACTTATCCACGTTCCTCTTCGCCCACTCGCCGGGGTCGTGAAAGACATCTTTTATGTGCATCTTGACGGCCTTGGGCAAGCCCACCTTAGTGTCAAAGACGTCCATGGATATTATGGGCCTGTGGGGCGGGGGCTTCTCGAAGATGTAGTAGGGCGGGTTGGTCTCGCCCCCTATCACGTATGTCCTGCCCCTGCTGCCGCCCTCTGAGCGTGTGGCCCCTATCTTGACTTCCTCAACCCGGCCCGGATAGGTCATCACGGGCGGCTCAAAGGACTCCATGACGAGTTCCGTGGGCTTGGCGGGGGCCGGTGGTGTTGGCGGGGCGGGCGGTGCTACTGGCACGGCTGGCAGGAACTCAAGGACCATTTTCTTGGCATGTAGCTCCACGTCCTCGAGCTCGACGGCCTCGTACTTGGCCAAGAGCCTCAGCAGGTCGGGCAGCAGGTCGGCCAAGACGCTCTTTACGTCCTCCCCCTTGCCTTTCTCGGGCTTATCTCCCGCCATGTTCACCCCTCCTCTGGGGCCTTATGACCAATTTCTTAGCCCTTATGACTACGTCCTCTAGCTCCACCACACCCACGTTAGATAACATCTCCAGGAGTTCTTGGAGTTCTATCGCCTTCCCTCCCCTGGCCTTTGTGCTTTCCATGGCACCTACCTCCTCTCTGGTGCCTTCACGATCAGCTTCCTGATGAAGATGCTGGCGTCCTCGAGCGTCATCTTGAGGCCTCCCATCACCGGCAGGCCAGCGGGCAGGGCAGCTGGAGCAGCCTTGATGGCTTCAGCAGCTTCGGCAGGCTTTTCCTCAGGCTTCTCCTCCAACAGGCCCTTCTCCTTCCACCTCTCCACTATCGGGTGCCCCTTCTCCATGAGGAACTTCTTCAGCTCCTCCATGTTGCTCACGTCTTCCTCGGTGGCTATCTTGTCCCTCACGTCCTCAGGTATGAAGTCCCAGACACGCTCAAGGACCTCCTTAGGTGCCCAGACGACCCTATACCAGCCGCCGTCGGCTTGGAGGAACTTCGGAGACCTCATGTACTCGAAGGAGATGCCGTGAAAGCCATCTACTTGCCGGCCGCCAGCGGTGGCATCTGCCACGGCCACGAAGGTAAGCCCGTTGGGCGTCTCGCCCCTGAAGCCCCTATGAACTATGCCGAAGCCATCGACCTCTGGCATATAGAAGGTCGCTGCCTCGAAGCAGCCACAGGACGTGTGCGGGTAGCCGAAGGCCGTGTAGAGCCATACACGCTCTATGGCCCCGAGTGATTTCTCCCTGACCACCTTGTTCACGCCTTCATACTCGCCCTTCTCTGGGTCAAGGCACTCGCCCTTCGGTATCGGGAATATCGGTCCCTTCGGGTCAACCCTGGCGGCCGCACGAGCGTCAAACCAGCTTATGGCACCGCAGTTCGAGAACCTCTGGGGCGTTATGACGCACACGTGCGTTGGTGCGAAGCTCTGGCACAGCGTGCAGCCGTAGAAGGTATCGACTTCCTCATCCTTCAGGCCCCTGGCCCTGGCATCACGGGCCTCGTATATCTTCAGGGCCTCCTGATACATCTCCTTGACCTTCTCCGGGTCCGTGATGAAGGTGACCTGTATCTTCTCTATGAAGGGCATCTCGCTCTTGAACAGCCTAATCAGCACCTTGCCTATGTAGATGAAGCTGTTCAGGCCCTTCTGGAAGGA
>NJEJ01000087.1 GCA_002255025.1 Candidatus Bathyarchaeota archaeon ex4484_135
TGCTCGTGGGGATCATAGCCGAGCAGTGCCATGTTGGCCACATCGCTCCCGGGCGGTATGCCGGGTGCCACCGGGTCTACTATGCCGCAGGCACCGGAGCGAGCGAGCCGATCCATGTTGGGTGTCCTAGCGGCCTGGAGAGGCGTCTTGCGGCCTAGCTCAGCTACTGGCCTGTCTGCCATCCCGTCGAGGACAACGAACAGGGCCTTCATGACCCACCGACCCACGGGAGGCTTATCACGTCCCTTATAAAATGCCCGAGACAGGCACGAGCTACCTCTGGGCTCGCGGGTCAAGTCTATGAAGCTTTATCCGGCCGAGCGTGAGGCAAGGTTAAGATTTTAAGCTCTCTAGCTCATGCCGAAGAGGTGCTGAGCTTGTCGAGCCCATCCGTCAGGCTGGAGCCAGTGAAAGAGTTGGTCATAAAGGAGGTTCTGTTCTTCGACTCCGTGGAAGAGCTGGCCAGGTTCGCGAACATAGCTGCCGGGGGCCGCCCCACCGGCATATACTGGGCCAATGGCGTGGCGTTCCTGTACTACCCGCTGCCCCTCACGACCAAGCTGACCGTCTCGGAGCTGATAGAGGAAGGCCGGCTCTACTGGGCCTTGGTGTGCTTCTCCCCTATGCCCCAGTACGAGCGTGTAGTCGAGACGAAGGAGAAGATAATGGTGCCCGTCATGGATGTCTCGAGCTGCTCCATGTTCAGGGCGGTGGCCGAGAAGCTGAAGGAAATAGCTACCGCCCTGGCGGAGAAGAAGTTAGAAGGAGCATGAGCAGGCCCCTTTACCACTCGCCAGAATAAGCCCACGCGATAAGGCCTAGGACGGCCACGACAGCCCCTATGACGCCAGCTATGAACCAGCCGCTCGTGATGATTGGCAACAGAGAAGTCAGGAGGCCCGGCAACATGGGGAAGTAAGGCTCGAGTAGCTTATAGATGGAGGAGGCTATGAAGAAGCCCAATGTTGCTGCTGCCAGCAGCAATAGGAACCTCTTCATGTCCATTCGGTAGTCCTGGACAGGGGCATTTAGCCAGGTTGGCCATGTGCGTTGGAAAAACTGGGCGGCCGTCCAGCCAGCCTGATAACAACTCTAATTGAGCCTGGCACGGCTGGGCCAGCTCAAGTTACAGGCTTCCTAGGCCCGTATATACGCGGCTAATGTGATGCCTTTTTCCTCGGCCGTATGATACTTTCACCCACCCCAAGGTGTAGGAGATGCCGAAATCGTTTTCCGACATCTGGGGTAGGAGGAGTTCCCCGCGGCTCAGCCTAAAGGACAGCCTGAAGATCACTATAAGAGGCAAATTAGGGCTCAGGAAAAAGGTCCTTGAGGTCATAGTAGCACTGAAGAAGTGCACCAGGCTCCTGAACTCGAAGATAGCCAGCTTCAGGTCCATGACCGCTAGGGCATTAAATGAGGCGAAGAGGGCTTATCTCGAGGGAGACGAGGAAAGAGCCAAGATGTTCTTGAATGAAGCAGCCTTGGTGAAGAGGACTGAAAAATTGATGTGCTTCTTGAAGATGTGTTTGGAAATCATGGTGAACAGGCTCGAGATGACCGTGGCGGTAGGAGACGTCCTGAGCAACGTCAAGCCCATGTTGAAGCTCGTGAAGGTTATGGGCCCGTTGGTATCGGCTGCCCTGCCAGAACTCCAGGACCACATGATATTCGTCCAAGATATGCTTGAACAGGTCTGTAGCGAGGCCGAGATCAACATAACGCCCACCGTGCCCGTGGAACTCGAGAGCAAGGAGGCCATGGATCTGTATGAGGCCCTCAAGCTCTCCGTGGAGAAAGAGGCGGAACTCGGCCTTCCCGAGCTGCCCATGCGTAGTGCGAGCCGGAAGGTGAGGACATCATGATGGGCCCCCTCGAGCCCATAGAACTCATAGGCAAGATGGTGAAGGACCAGTACGGCCGCCAGATGGGCATGATAGTTTCCGTCCTCGTGGACGACAGGGGCGACATGAGCTGGGTCTTGGTCAAGATGGGCGATGGACGCTTCAGGAGGTTCAGGTTGTCTGATGTGGTGATAGATGGGTCCGAGGTGATAACCTATTCGTCCCTAAAGAGGAGGGTCGAGGCCCTCCGGAGGAAGGCAGCTCTCCTCAGGCGTGAGGGGAGCCTCCTCATCGGCCTGAGGGAGAGAATGGGCGAGAGGGCCCTGGAGGAAATGGGGAAGGATATAGAGGACTCCGTAGAAGCCCTCCAGGCCGAGGCCAGCTACTTGCTCAGGAGGGTGAAAGACGCACTCGAGGCCGTATCGAGACAGCTCAGGGATGTGAGGAGGGGCCTTGCCTGCCTCGAGGTGGAACACGAGCTCGGCAAGCTCCCGGATGAAGCCTTCGAGCTCTTCAGGAGGATACTGATGAACGGGCTCAAGACCCTCTTGGCCGAGAGAAACGACCTAGAAGAAGCACTCAGCATGCTCAAGAGGTTCCTAGAAGAACATACTTCCGTGAAGGAAGGTCATGACGGAGCTGAGGACGAGCCCATAGATGTCGAGGTCGGGGGAACCACGGATGTCGTTGGAGCGTAAGATAGAAGATGTGAACTCCCTCATATCATCTCTTGGCTCCCTAGACCAGAGGATAAGCGGTGCCATAAGGGCCCTGGAGGAGAGGAAGGACATGGCGAAGACTATGTTGAAAAAGCTCATGAGGGAAAAGCTTGTTCATGGCTACGATGACCTGTTGTCGTGCCTTGAAGACGACTTCGAGATATACCCCTATGCCGACCAGATAGCAGCCGTAGACAGGACCCTTAAACGCCTCAAGAGGCTCCAGAACCTCATAGCATCCCTCAAGTTCAGGCTCATGCTCCTCAAGGAACTCCTGAGGATAATCTCCCAACTCGGGCCGGAGATAAAGAAGGTCGAGAAAGCCGTGGGGGTCCTGGAGAAGGGCATGACCCGGATGAAGAAGGGCATAGCCGAGATAGAGGATAGCACGAGCGAGATACTGCAGAGAATAGGGAGAGGGCTCAGCGAGGTAAGCACGGGCCCGGTACCGCCGGTGCTCCTCACTGGGGAGTTGGAGAACGTGATGAGGGAGATGATAGATGAATTGAGGAAAGAGCTGGAGGAGGAAGGTATCATGCCGCCCCACCTGGCGGTGTTCGAGGGGCCTCAAGCCAAGAGGGAGCCCTTATCCCTTCGGCCTACACGGGCGACGACCCAGAGCAAGCCATCTGGTCCTAGTGGAGGATGCGAGAAGCTCCTCCTCGATTACATAAGGAAGAACGGAGGCAAAATAGACATCGGGGAGTGCGTCAGAGAACTCGGCTTGCCTCCCGAGAAAGTCCTTGAGGCACTCAAGAAGCTCTTGGAGAAGGGCCTCATAAGAATAGGAGGGCAGGTCGAGGGGACCTGCCTTGCTCGTGAGGGAGCTTGAGAAAGTAGCTTCTGCTTACGCCTGCAGGGCCGTCAAGCTGGATAGGGAAGGAAGGATAGAAGATGCCATAAGGATGTACCAGGAGGAACTAAAAACCATTGACGTGGAAATCAGGGTCAGGCCCGTGCCCAAGGAGCCTGAGCCCCCGAAGCCACTGTTCGAGAACACCAGAGAGACACGCCGCGAGACCCTAGCAGCCCTTAAGCCCAAGAAGAAGCCCGGCATAACGTGGGATGACATAGTTGGCTTAGAGGAGGCCAAGAGGGCCATAAAGGAGGCTATAATATACCCGGTCCTCAGGCCAGATCTGTTCCCGCACGGCTGGCCAAGGGGCATATTGCTCTTCGGGCCGCCTGGCTGCGGCAAGACACTACTGGCCAGTGCAGTCGCCCACGAGATAGATGCGGAGTTCATAGAGGTCTCCGGAGCAGACATAATGAACAAGTGGTTGGGCGAGGCTGAGAAGAATGTGGCCAGGCTCTTCTCCAGGGCCAGGGAAGTAGCGGAAAAGGGGAGGCCTGCCATAATATTCATAGACGAGGTGGACAGCCTCCTCGGCACCTACAACAATGAGGTCGGGGGCGAGGTCAGGGTCAGGAACCAGTTCTTACGCGAGATGGACGGAATAAACGACAAGACGAAGAAGCTCCATGTCTACGTCATAGGGGCCACGAACAAGCCCTGGAACCTGGACCTGCCCTTCATAAGGCGTTTCCAGAGGCGTATCCTCGTCCCACCACCGGATTTTGAGGCCCGCGTGGGCCTGTTCAGGCTGTACACGAAGGGGATAGAGCTGGCCGATGACGTGGACCTCGAGGAACTGGCCCACATGACGGAGGGCTACACGGGCAGCGACATAAGGGACATATGCCTTGATGCCTACTATTCGACCGTCAGGGAGCTCTTCGAGAGCGGGAAGGCCCTTGAAGCCGGCTCCAAACCCAGGCCGGTGGGGAGGAAGGACTTCCTCCTAGCCATAAGGTCTAGGAGGCCCAGCGTGAAGCCCAACGTCATGAGGCTCTACCAGGAGTGGTACGAGGAGTTCGGGGCTCTGTAAGCCTCCCAGCCCGGGGGCTCCTCCTGCCCCCTTGCTCCTCTTGACAGGATTATGGCCACCGATATGGCTGAGGCACCTATGACGGCCACGGTTATGCTCATGTAGAAGATGAGTTCCCTGACCAGCTTACTCGTCAAATCGGGCCTCGGGGCAGTGGTCCTGCCTATCAACCTCATTTCCTCATCCTCATAGATGTAGAGGTCGTTCTCCAACACGTACCTCTTGGCCTCGTAGGCCTCGGATATGTAGTCCGTGGTCTTTATCTCCCTGTAAAGTATGGTGACCCAGGCCCAGTATATGGCGTTCCTTATGGCATTAAGCAAGTCTTCCTCTAGGCCGTAAGAAGCCGTCAGGTCGACAGGCAACCAGCCCCAGGGCGGCACGTAGACGACGGCCCAGCCGTGCCAGCCCACGTCAACAGATGAGTAGACGACATGCCCGTCCCAAGCCGAGCCCGAGAACACCTTGTGGCGTCCTAAGAGCGGGTACATGTAGATACAGCCTATCTGGAGGTAGGCCGGTATCCCTACTATCCTGCATAGGGTTATGAAGAGGTTCGCTTGGTCATCACAATCGCCCTTGCGGCTCAAGAAGGTCTCGTTGGGGTACCTCGGCATGTCGTAGCTCATGTACCTTATGTTCGCATAAATCCAACGGATAAAGGAGGCCACTATGTCGAGGACCTTTTCCTTCCCGTAGGACAGGTTATAGGCCAACTCCCTCAGGGGTTGGAAATCCGTTTGCCAACAGGCCGCCGGACCACAATAGCGTTCCTTGAGCGAGCCAGGTATCTGGTCGAGCATTCCAGATGCCTCAATAGATATGTCAGGTGCTTCTCCCGTCCTCGAGGTTATCCTGTACTCGACGGAAAAGGACAAGCTCTCCCTAGGCACGAGCTCCCTGTCCGGTACCTTGAGGATAGCCCATCTGTTCCCGTCGGGGTCCATGAAGACGCCCTTTATGGGATAAGATGACCACGTGAGTTCTACTTCCTGCAATTCATTCGAGAAGAACAACGGGACGGATACGTCGTAATCGGATAAGGTCAGGGTCCTGTTGCCCCCGTTGTAGTAGGTTACCGTCAGCCTGTAGGACAGGATGTATTCCTCGACGTAGAGTTCATCCTCGGCTAGGAGAGGCACATAGGTGTGGAAGAAGGGGCTCAGGGCCAATAACACGGACAGCACGGACAGCACCAGGGCCGTTAACCCGGCCTTCTGCATGCCGTCTTCCACCTACAATTGACGAAGTGATAAGGCTGCCTTAAAGTCTTCCGGCTGAGGCCAGGGGCCTTACTTCAGGGGCACGTACATGGACGACCTAGAAGCACCTATGCCGGGTGCACCGTGCTTCACGGGCTTGCAAGTTATGGCGAACTCGCCCAGGTAGTGGCCTATCATCTCGGGCTTTATCTCGACCGGCACGAACTCCTTGCCGTTGTAGACGTGGATGGTGAGGCCCACCATCTCGGGCAGTATTATCATGTCCCTGACGTGCGTCTTTATGACGACCTTCTTGCCTTCCTTCA
>NJEJ01000029.1 GCA_002255025.1 Candidatus Bathyarchaeota archaeon ex4484_135
TAGCTAACTTCCACACGAGGTCCTTGATGGAGTCGAGTTCTGCCTCCATGACGTCTTTTATCTGCTCTTCTACCTCCTTGAGCTTAGTCCCGGGCTCGAGTATGGCCTGGGAAGCAGCTACTAGAGGCTCGTCAACGGGCTTCCCTATTTGGCTCAAGAGCCACACATAGACTTCCCTCAGGCCCGGGACCTGGTCATATATGGCCTTAGCCATCTGGTGCGTTAGGACGTTGTATATCTTGCCCACGTGGCTGACCGGGTTCTTGCCAGCTGCCGCCTCAGAGCACATGGGCCTGTTCAGCGGTATGACGCCGTTCACGCGATTGCCCCGCCCCACCTGTCCTGAGTCACCGCTGTCGGCACTCGTCCCGAGCACGGTCAGGTAGACGCCCTCGAGGCCCCTGCCGGGCCTATCGAGCACGTTTATGTTCACCTTGACCTCGGAGAAATCAAACTTGTCCTTGACGAACTCCTCCACACGCTCCAGCACAGCTTCCTTGGCCCTGAAGTAAGCTGTCTCGTTCTCCACGAACCTGTCCACGAAGGCGAGGGCTATAGTCAGCTCCAACCTGTCACAGAGCCTCAGGCCCATTACCTTCACGTCCTCGCCCGTCTCGGGGAACTCCTTCTTGAACTCCGGCGAATTGATGAACTTCTCGACTTCAAGGACGGCCATCTCGGTCTTGCTCATGGGTGCGTAGCCTACCGCGGCCGACGTATCGTTGGCCCCTATCTTCTCCCTCCTGAATATGTCCACGAGAGACGGCGAGCCCGGCTTCAGCTCGACCTGGTATTTCACGTGCTCCTCTGGGTCCACGAAACGCATGTTCTCCCTGAACCAGTCCTTAGCGGCCTTAACCACTATCTCCTCGAGCGGTATGGCCTCGCCCTGGAACTCGAAGGTGGCCCTATCACCGAAGACCAGGAGCATGGGCTTCAGGACCCTCCCGCCGCCGAACTTTATCTCTGCCTCCCCTGCCACGAGCAGCGACTTATCCACGTTGTGGTGCAGTATGGTCCCGAAACGCTTCAGGTACTCACTGCACAGGGCGATGGAGACCCTGTCCATTACGGCATCACATATATAGTCTGGGTGGCCCTTCCCCTTCCTCTCGACTATCTCGAGCTTCTGCTCCTCTATGGGGGTCTGCTTCAGCTCGTCGACGAATAGGTTCCTTGTGGTCTTCCCCATTTTTCTCTCCCTCAAGGGGCCGGCGGGTGGCAACTAATATATGCTTTTCGTTGTCCTAAGCTATCTCAGAGATGCTTCCTGAGAATATAATTGCCTGATGCAGCTTAACTGGGTTCGAGAGAAATCGTACCGGGAAGAGTTATAAGGGACCCCAAATCCCATGTCTTAGGCATGATAATCACAGGTTCCCTCATAAGGAAACTCAGGCTGGCGGCAGGGCTCACCCAGAGGCAGCTCGCTGAACTCGCGGGCGTATCGCAGGCCCACATCGCGAAGATAGAGCTCGGGAAGGTCGATCCACGGCTCTCGACCATCAACAGGATACTGGAGGTTCTCACCGAGAGGCTAGGGCCTAGGTGCAAGGACGTGATGACGAAGAACGTCATTTTCGTCAGGCCTGACGCGACAGTGAAGGAAGCGAGCGAGCTCATGACCAAACATGCCATAGACCAGCTGCCCGTCATAGACGAGCACGGGCGTGTGGTCGGGACCGTCACGGACAGGTGCATAGTGAAGAACCTCAGCCCGGAGATAGCTAACGAGAGGGTGGACAAGATCATGGAGCCCCCCATGCCTACCGTGCCAGAAGACGCGAGCTTGACTAAAGTTCGTTTCCTGCTTGAGGATCATCCTGGCGTCTTGGTCGTGAAGGGTGGCGAGGTAGTAGGCATTATCACCAGGGCCGATTTGATAAAGACTGTCTGTGGTCAGCTCGAGGTAAGGTAAGGGAAATTAAGGCTCGATGGTGTCTGCGAGCCGGTGGGCCACTTGCCGGTGATTAGCTCAGATAAGGCCGAAGAAGAAGGGATACTGAGGGCCGCAGAGCTGATGGCCATAGCGGCCAGGACGGCCCCTAAAGCCAGGGGCGTGGACGCCATAAACACCTCCATAATTTATGGAGACGACATGGAGATAATAGCAGCAAAAATGGAGGAAATAGCTGACAGGACCGGAATGGCTTTCTTCAGGAGGGATGCTAATTGCCTAAGGCGTTCTAAGGCCGTCCTGCTCATAGGAGTCATGGGCTCTGAACCAAGAGGCCTCAATTGTGGTGCTTGCGGCTTCCCGACCTGTGATGAATTCAGGCATTATAGGTCTGAGAAGGCCTACAAGGGGCTCCTCCGGGGCCCCAACTGCGTTATGGCCCTGTTGGACTTAGGCATAGCCATAGGCTCGGCCGTTAAGGTGGCCGCAGACCTGAACGTGGACAATAGGGTCATGTTCACCATAGGGGTTGCGGCCCTCGAGCTGGGCCTTATGGACGCGGACGTGGCGATCGGCATACCGCTATCCGCCACCGGCAAGAACATATTCTTCGATAGGAAGGGATAAGCTCCATGAAGCCCGGGAGCCTGAACTACGCCAGGTTGGGCCTTAAGGTCGGCCTAGAGGTCCACAGACAACTTGATACAGCTGAGAAGCTCTTCTGCAGCTGCCCGACCGTCCTCAGGAAGGACGGGCCAGATGTAATCGTCATCAGGAAGCTCAGGCCGACGCAGAGCGAGGTCGGCGAGGTGGACAGAGCCGCTCTCTTCGAGTTTGAGAAGGGGAAGACCATAGTGTACGAGGCCTATTCGGACAGCACGTGCTTGGTCGAGTTAGACGAGGAGCCCCCGCATGAGCTGAACCGTGAGGCCCTTGAGGTAGCCCTCCAGGTGGCCCTCTTGCTCGGCTCCAAGCCGGTCGACGAAGTCCACGTGATGAGGAAGATAGTCATAGATGGCTCGACGCCCTTCGGCTTCCAGAGGACGTGCGTGGTTGCCTTAGGAGGCTCGATAGAAGTCCGGGGGAAGACCATACCCATACAGCACGTCGGCCTAGAGGAAGACGCGGGCAGGAAGGTAGCCGAGGACGCCGAAACGGTCCGTTATAGGCTCGACAGGCTCGGCATACCGCTCATAGAGGTGGCCACGGAGCCCGTCATAACGGATCCAGAGGAGGCCAGGGAAGTAGCCTTAGCTATAGGACGCATAATGAGGGCCACGGGCAAGGTGAAGCGTGGCATAGGGAGCGTCAGGCAGGACCTGAACATATCCATAGAAGGAGGAGCTATAACCGAGGTCAAGGGCGTCCAAGAACTCGACCTCATACCGAAGGTCATAGAGAACGAGGTCCTGAGGCAGGTAAGGCTGTTGGCCATAAGAGATGAGCTCAGGTCAAGAGGTCTTAGGCCCGAAGAACTCAAGGCCGACTTCGTGGAAGCCACGCACGTCTTCGAGAAAACGGCCTGTAAGGTCATTAAGAGGGCCCTTAAGGCCGGTGGCGTCGTCCTGGCACTGAGGCTGCCGAAGTTCGCGGGCCTTCTGGCCGAGGAGATAATGCCCGGCCATAGGTTCGGGAAAGAGCTATCCGATATAGCTTCTGCCCTCTCCGGCCTCGGGGGCATCTTCCACACGGACGAGATGCCAGCCTACGGCATAAGCGATGGAGAAGTAAAAGCCCTGAGGGAACTCGTCAAGGCTGGGCCAGAAGATTGCGTCGTCTTCGTGGCCGGGGAGAGGGAGAAGTGCCTTAAGGCCCTCAGAGCCGTGTTGGAGCGTGCCAGAGAAGCCCTGATTGGCGTCCCAAGGGAGACACGCATGGCACTTCCGGACGGCAAGACGAAGTTCATGAGGCCGAGGCCCGGTGCAGCCAGGATGTACCCGGAGACAGATGTCCCTCCCATAAAGATAACCCCGGATTACATAAGGGAGCTCAAGTCGAGGCTCCCAGAGAGGCCAGAAGAGCAGGTCGAACGCCTGATGCGTGATTACGGCTTGAGCAAGAAGCTGGCCTGGCAGGTCGTAGATGCGGATTTCCTGCCTCTCTTTGAGAAGGCCATTCGGAAGACAGGCGTCCCGGCCACCGTCATAGCGACCACGTTGACTGAAACGCTGAAGAGCCTCAGGAGGGAGGGCTTCGACGTATATAAGATAACGGATGAACAGTTGCTCGAACTCTTCTCCCTGGTGGGCCGTGGTGAGACCTTCAAGGAATCCATACCCGAGGTGCTGAAGTGGCTCTGCCAGCACGAGGGCAAGACGGCCCGCGAGGCCGTGGAAGCCCTGGGCCTGAAGGCCATGTCGGACGAGGAGCTCAGGGCCGTGGTAGAAGCCGTCCTGTCGGAGAAGGGCGAGCTGGTGGAGAAGATGGGGCCGAAGGCCTTAGGGCCCCTCATGGGGGCCGTCATGAAGCTCGTCAGGGGGAGGGCGGACCCCAAGAAGGTCAGGTCGCTGCTCGAGGAAGCCATAAGGGACAGGCTCCCGGGCGGTGGGACTGCTTAGCCAATGGGGAACCTGAGGAGTGCGGCCAATCCCCCAAGCGAGAGCAGGTTTTTCCCTGCCTCGTGGCTAGAGCCAATTATCATGACCTTGCCTCCCTTCTCCTCTACCTCCATCATCAGCCGTTCGAGCTCCATCCTCGTGGCTTCATCGGCATCTCTCAGGACCGAATCGGCCACGAGCAGCGTTTCCACGGCCCCGTATGAACATGCCTTCTTGACATCAGGGAAGCCATAGGCCACTCGTTCATCTCCCTTCCCAAGCCTGGCCAAGAGCTCCCTGATGGCCTCTGACTCACGCGTTATTCTGGCCTTCGACAGGGCCTTAGCCAGAATGCCTGCCCGGAGGGCCTCATATATGCCAGATATGCCTCCCGTGGTCACGGCCCTGACGGACACCACGGCCTTCGCCAACTCCGGCTCCCTTGACCTTAGGAGACCCATGAGCAAGTCCCTCTCGAGCGATGGCCCTATGACGGCCACCGGCTTCCTGTGGGCTTCCCAAGAACTCTTGAGGGCCGATAGGGCTTCCATCAGGAAGGGCCTCAGGGCTTCTTCTCTCGATGGGGCATCCGTGCTCTTGGCCAGGGTATTCCTCCCCTCAGCCAGCACCTCGACATCTCGCATGCCCACGAGGGCCACGCAGTACTCCTCATCGTCCAAGCAGGCTACTATGAGGGGCTTTGGCTTCGGCGAGCACGCCCTCTTCAGCATACGGACCTGATACTGAGCCCACCGCTCCTTCCTGAGTTCGATCGGGAGGCCGGGCTTTATGTTGAGCGTGTGGTGCTTGCCGATCTCGTCCTCGAACTCCGATGGTGCCTCCCTTATGGTCCCGAGGAGCCTCAACCGGCCCATCAGGATATCGAGGGCCTTCTTCTCGACCTGCACGGCCAGGCTGACGGAAACCCTCTTGCCCCTTGACTTCGCTCCTTCTACACGCCTCTCCCTCCTCGTCCTAGCCTTCACGAGGTCCCCGGGCTCTACCACCACGTAGAGGACCCAGAGGTCGTCTAGGTCCTCTGGGAGCAAGACAGCTATGCCGTGCTTCCCATCCCACTTGAGCAACCTCAATCCTCGGCACCGCCTCCAATAGGGCCTGGCGGCCTGCTATATCAGCCCTGGCCAGGCCTTACGGGTAGCTCATGGCCTCTAAGAGGTCCGTCTGTATCGTGAAGGACCTCTCGTATATGGGCACTAAAATGTCGTTCTCGAGCACCATGAAGACGGTCACGTCCACGTCCGATTCCTCGCCGTTCCCGACGTGCGATACCCACCAATCGTCGAGCAGCGTGTTGTTTATGTATGTGTAGACCAACACCCACTTCATCTCGTGAGGCCCGAGGATGAGATTGGCCATGGGCTGTTCTCCCTCAGCTATGGTGAGGTCGTTCACGACGGCTACATACTTCATGCGTGATATGGCGATCGGGAACGGATTGGGGTTGTAGAGCGTTATGTTGTGGATGAGCTGCGTGGTCTCGTTCGTCACGGTGCCCCAGCTCGTGTCGACCTGCTTGACGGTCACCAGGGTTTGCCCGTTGACCGTTATGTTGTATTCCTCGTGTATATCGAGCCTTTCCTCGAGGGGTGGCTCGGGCCTGTAGTCCTTAGAGAAGCTTATCGGGACGTTCAGGGTGAGGCCGAAGGCCTTGACAACGGCTTGTGCTTCTACCTCGAGGTGGAGGTTCTCGTTGTTCGTCACGTAGCTGACCCAGAGGTCCGGTATCTTCGTGTTGTCTATGAAGGTCCTGACCCTTATGGTGGCGTTGCTCTTGGGCTCTATACGGGCTGGCTCGACGAGGTGGCCCACGGCTATCCTGATGTCGTTCACGTATACCTCATACGTGAGGCTCTCCACGGTGGCCGAGTAACCACCTGGGTTGTATATGATTATGGTGCTCCTTATCTCCGTGACGGTCTCGTTCACCACCCCCCACTCGTGCCAGGTGGCCTTGAGCTCCGGGACGGCCAACTTGCCTCCTGAGAAGAACGTGTTATAGCTCCACCCAGCGGCAAGGGCCAACAGGCCAATGATGGCGGCCATCACTATGGCCTTCTTCAACTACCACCACCCTATTGGCTCGTATTCCGGGCTTAGATAAGCCTTGGCTCCTCGATCATCTTAGAACCCTCTTACTGCCGCAAACAACCTTAATAACCCACCGTGCCCTTACCATCTCCGACATGCCCGAGGAGTGCAGGTTCTGGCTCTTGGACCTGAACTACGAGGTCATTAACCACGAGCCCGAAGTGTGGCTGTGGGGCATAACGGACGGCGGCAAACGCGTCTTGCTCATCGATAAGGGATATCTGCCCTACTTCTACGCCGTGCTAGAAGAAGGGGCTGATCCGGAAGCCGTCCTCGAGCGTGTTAGGGGCCTGGTGAAAGCTGACCCACTCATGAGGTCTGCCGAGCTGGTCGAACGCAAGTACTTCGGGAGGCCCGTCAGGGCCATTAAGGTCGTGTGCCAGGACCCGGAACAGCTCGAGAAGCAAGCCAAGAAAGTGGCTAAGGTAGAGGGCGTGAAGGAGTGCCTCGAGGACGACATAAGGTACTCCATGTCCTACCTGATAGACAAGGGCCTGAGGCCCTGCGGCTGGCACTCGGCCAAGGTAAGGCCCCTAGAGCAAGAACGCTTCAAGGACGTGCAGGTCGATGCCGTCTACGAGGTCGTTGAGGGGCCGGTGACCATCGAGGAGCATGTTCCGCCCGAGCTACGCCTTATGGCCTTCTACATGCTAGCCTACAGCCCCAAGGGCTCCCCGAGGCCCGAGAAGAACCCGGTCGTGGTCATATCGGTCATGACGGGCGATGGGGACCTGAGAACCTTCGTGGCCAAGGAAGGCGATGACAGGCCCATCATAAGGGCCTTCTGCGATTTCATAAGGTCCTATGACCCGGACGTGATATTCGGCTTTAGGTCCAACGACAAGGCATGGCCCTACCTGGCCGAGAGGGCCAAGGTGCTCGGCCTCGAGCTCCCCGTGGGCCGGACGGGCGTCGGACCTCACACGAGCGTTTACGGCCATGTATCCATAACGGGACGTGCTAATGTGGATCTCTACGACTTCGCCGAGAAGGACCTGCCAGCCGTTAAGGTCAAGACACTTGAGAACGTGGCCGATTACCTGGGCGTAATGCCCCTGGAGGGCCGTGAGGTCCTGGACCCACCGGACGTGAAGTTCTACTGGGAGGATAAGTCCAAGAAGCCGAGGCTCGTCAAGTTCTGCGAGGACAACGCCAGGTGTATCATGGGGATCGGTCGCTCTGTATTGGAGTTCGCCTTACAGCTGTCCAACCTCACGGGCATACCGCTCGACCACGTTCTAACAGCTGCTGTGGGCTTCAGGGTCGAATGGCTATTGATAAGGGAGGCGAGGAAGAGAGGCGAACTCGTGCCGAAGCGTGCTGAACGCAAGTACAGGCCTTACGTAGGAGGCATGGTGCTCAAGCCCAGGCCGGGCATACATGAGAAGATAGCGGTCCTCGACTACAAGAGCCTGTACCCGAGCATAATGATAAAGGAGAACTTGTCGCCGGACACGTACCTGAGGCCCGAGGAGCCCGAGCCGCCCGAGGGCGTGAACGTGGCACCGGAGGTAGGCCACAAGTTCAGGAGGGAGCCGCCCGGCCTATACAGGGAAGTCCTCTCGGCTCTGATATCGGCCAGGGACGAGATAAGAGAACGCCTGAGGGAGCTGGAGCCAGGAACGGCCCTTTATAGGTTGCTAGACGCAAGGCAGAAGGCCCTGAAGGTCGTGGCAAATGCCACATACGGCTACGCTGGCTGGCTGGGGGCCCGTTGGTACCTGAGGCCTGTGGCTGAGAGCACGGCTGCCTGGGGCCGCTACGTCATAAGCAAGACCATAGAGATGGCAAAGGAAATGGGCATAGAACTGATCTATGGTGATACAGATAGCGTCTTCGTGCGTTATGAACCCGAGAAGGTGGAGAAGTTCCTGAAGGCCGTGGAGGAGGAGTTCGGGCTAAAGATAAAGCCGGACGAGATCTTCGAGCGTGTCCTCTTCACGGAGGCCAAGAAACGCTACTGCGGCCTCTTGCCGGACGGTAGGCTCGAGATAGTGGGTCTAGAGGCCGTAAGGGGGGATTGGTCAGCCGTGGCCAGGAAAGTCCAGAAAGAGGTCCTAGAGGCCGTGCTGAAGGCCAGGTCGCCTCAGGAGGGAAGGGAGAAGGCCGTCAAGATAGTCAGGGATTACATAAGGAAGCTGAAGGCTAAGGAAGTGCCCTACAAGGACTTGGTCATATGGGAGGAGCTGACCCGGAGGCCCGAGGAATACAAGGTCCGCACGGCCCACGTGGAGGCAGCCAAGATAATGATGCGTTCCGGCTGGGATATATCCGTCGGCGATAAGGTGGGCTACGTCGTGGTGAGGGGCTCGGGCAAGCTGTACGAGAGGGCCATGCCCTACTTCTTGGCCACTTACGATGACCTAGACCTGGATTACTATGTCAAGAAACAGATAGTGCCCGCCGCCATGAGGGTTCTGAAGGTCCTCGGCGTGAAAGAGGAAGAACTACTGGCTGGCGTCGAGAGGAAAGGCCTAATGGCCTTCTTCAGCTGAACCCTCGGCCCCAGAAGCCTTCCTGACTTCTGGCAGCAACATGACCTTTATGCCCTTCGGGACCTTCACGCCTCCTGCCATCCTCTCGCCCACGACGTACCTTATGCCCCTCTTCTTGGCCATGTCGAGCACCCTCTGAGTTATTATGCCGTCAAAGACGACAGCGTAGACGCCGTCCAGCTCGTTCAGCTTGTCGAATAGCTCTTGGACGGGCACTCTAGCCACTTGGTTCAGGTTCTCATCCAGAAGAACGGCCTCAAAAGTCCCCTCAAGCTCCTTGGCCAGGTCAGCTATGGTTTCCGGCGTTATCTCTGGTCCGAAGAGCTCCTTCCTGATTTCCTCTGCTGGGACACGGTTTGCCAATGCCTCCAGTATCTCCCTCGGCGTCAGCTCCTCGACCTCACGCCCCCTCGGTGCCCTGGCCACGTACTTTATCTTAGCCACGCTCAGGAGCTCCTTTAAGAGCACGTCCCCCATGTGGTCGCCATCTAAGAAGGCCGTTGCCCCCTTCTCCTCGCAGAGCCTAATTATGGTCTCCGGGACCTTCAGGCCCTCCATGGCTATGACGTTCGTTATACCGCACTTCAGCAGGTTTATCACGTCGGCCCTGCCCTCCACTATGATTATCTCCTTCATCTTGTCCACGTCGGGCCCGGCAGGCAGGCCCTCGGGACCGTACTTGACCACCTTGGCTGGCACGAGGACCTCGGATACCTCCCTTATGACCTCAGGGACAGATGGCATCTTAGTGAGTGTCCACTCCCTCAGTATCTCCTTTGCCCTATTTATTATCCACCTTCGCCTCTCCTCACGGACATCGACTATTTCCTCGAGCTTCATTCTGGCCGGGTAAGGGCCTACCCTATCGACAGCCTCGACCGTGGCAGCTATTATGGCCGTCGAGGCTCTATCAAGGGCGGAAGGTATTATTATCGTCCCCACGGTCTTGCCCTTCGCGTGCTTCAGGATCACGTCTATGCGGCCTACCTTGCCCGTCTTCACGAGCTCGCTCAGGTCGAGTTCGGGGCCGAAGAGGCCTTCGGATTGACCAAAGATAGCACCTATTATATCGTGCCTCTCCACGGTCCCGTCTACCTCAAAGGATAGTTTTATGCGGTACTTCGCTACTTCGCCGGCAGTTGAGCATGTGTCAAACCCCATCACCTCTTGACCGATCCTGAGCCCGTCTTCCTCATTAGCGTTTCTATCAAGCTCGGCAGGCCTTCTATGTCCTTGGCGAAGGAACCCACGAGGCCCTTGAGGTGCCTCCAGTAGGTCAGGTTGGCCTTGAGGCCCAAGCTTTCCAACTCTACGGCCCACCTGTGGGCCAGCTCGCGACCGGCGTCATCGAAGTCCGTGAGTATTATGACCTCGCGGCCAACCTCGGCCACCTCAAGGGCCATGTCGGATATGGCTTCCCTCCTCGACTTCACGGCTATGAACTGGCCTTCAAGGCCGAGGGACCTGAGGGCCTCCACGTCAGATTTGCCTTCCACGACCACGGGCACACCGCTGGCCACTTCCTCGGACAGCTTGGCTAAGACGCTGCTGATTTCCTCCAGCAGGTCGCGGAGAGAACCCAAGGGCCGTTCACCTCGTCACCTCGGCCTCCTTGATGACCTCGAGCATCTCGGGCTTCTTGGCCAGCCTCTCCCTCACGGGCTTGAGGATTTCCACCAGTGCCTCGGCCACGGCGTTCTTCAGGTCGAGCGGGTGCAGCGAGCCGGATACGAAATCCTTCTCCAGCTCCGCGTAGCTCTCGTACGAAACGGGTCCTCCGAACTTCTCGGGCCTATCCACATCTAGCCGGCCGAGCCTCGGGAATATTATGAGCCTTGCTATCTCGAGGACCGGGTTGTCCTCGACCTGCCTGGCCGGGCAGAAGGCCTTCCTCATCTTCGACCTTATTTCCTCTGGCTCGTCGTGGACGAATATACAGCCACCAGCCACGCTCTTCGACATCTTTGACCTTATACGCTTGTTCAACCTTTCGTCCTCGTCGAAAACGCCTTCTATGCCTTCTTCTGGCCCGCTGAGGCTCATCAGCAGGGGGGTGTGGAGGCATACAGGCTTACGCCAGCCCATCTTCTCGGCCACATCGCGGGCCAACATGTGGACCCTACGCTGGTCTATGCCAGCACAGGCCACGTGGACATCGAGGTGGAATATGTCGGCGGCCTGCATGCACGGGTAGAAGAGCCACGCCGTTTCCACGTCGGTAGCATCGAGGCTACGGCCCATTATGGGCAGGGCCCTCCTCACACGCCTCAAGGTGGCCGACTTGGCGATGGTTATGACCCTACGCCAGTACTCCGGGTCCGAGACGACATCTGAGGTCCATACGTAGCGGACCCTGGGCCCTCTCAGGCCTAGGGCCTGGAAGCACTCCTTGAAGTACTCGCCAGCCAGCCTTATCTTCTCCATGTCGCCTCCGAGCTTGTTGTTTATCCATGCGTACCAATCGGCCAAAAGGATCGTGAAGCCGAAGCCCGCCTTGACCATGTCCAATATCTTCTGGCCGCAGACCAGGCCCATGCCTAAGTGCATTGGGCCAGAGCACTCGAAGCCCCAGTAGGCCTTGGGCTCGCTCTCCGTCTCAAGCAGGGACCTGAGCTCCTCTGGCCTGATGACTTCGACAGTATTCCTCATGACTAGCTCAAGCCTTTCCTCGACATCCAATCCGGGCACCTCTTCCTTCCCAAGGGGCTGGGATACGTAAGATATAATCCTTGCCCTCTTAAGCGACACGAGCCTAGGATGTCTTCCTGACCGATACCTTGTAGCACAGCCTCAGATGACCTAAGGGGGCGTGTGCTCTCACTAAGACGAACCTCAAGCCCAGGTCCTCTTCGGCATGCCTTAACGCACTATCAAGTGCGGTGATCAGCGTCGAGGTCATGGCCCACCTGCCCCACTTCAATACGCGGACCAAGAGGGCGGTCTTGAATGACAGCCCGAAGCAGAGCTTCCCGTTTTTCTCGTCGACCCAGCACTTCCAGTCCCCGGGCAGGTATTTCTCCTTTAAGGTCAGGGCCAGGGCCTTGAGTTCCTCAGGATCCTCAAGCGGGGCAAAGGAGGGGCCTGCTACCTCATGGCCGCAGTAGGGGCAGAACAGGGCATCGTCGGGAATCTGCCTGCCGCAGCTCGGGCACCTCAAGATGGCTTCCCTCGGGACGGCCTCAAATCGATTTATAAGCCTTAGCCAGCGTGAAATGCTTTTAAGGCATGCTATGGCCGACAGGGAGGAGGGATGTGTAATGAGCTGGAGGAGCAGGCGTAAGAGGAGGCCCTGGTTCTGGGACATATTCGAGGAATTCGAGCGTATGGAAGAGCGGATAGACGAGATATTCCGCAGGATGATGGAGGAGTTCCCCTGGGAGCGTGAGTTCGAGGAGGGCGTCAAGGTCTACGGCCCCTACGTCTACGGCTTCTCCGTATCCATCGGGCCTGATGGGAAGCCCGTGATAAGGGAGTTCGGCAACGTGAGGCCCACCCGCTTCGGGCCCAGATTCGTGGAGGAGCGTGAGCCCCTGGTGGACGTGATGGAGGAGGACGACGAGATAGTAGTTGTTGCCGAGCTGCCGGGCGTCGAGAAAGAAGACATAGACCTGAGCTGCACGGAGAAGGAACTCGTGATATCCGTGGACACGGAGAAGCGTAAGTACTACAAACGCCTCGACCTGCCAGCCGAGGTCGACCCGAAGTCCGCGAAGGCAAGCTATAAGAACGGCGTATTAGAGGTCAGGCTTAAGAAGACCAAGCCCGTCGGGAAGGGAGAGAAGATAAAGATAGAGTGAGCTGGCCATGCCGCATAGGCTCAGGAAGACTAGGTGGATGAGGGGGAGCAGGACCCACGGCTACGGAGCCCACGACAGGCACAGGGGACGAGGTAGCAGGCACTACCGCCGGGCCGGGAGGCATAAGC
>NJEJ01000088.1 GCA_002255025.1 Candidatus Bathyarchaeota archaeon ex4484_135
TGGCACCCGGCATGTAGAATGCCTCACGCTGGAGTTCCAAGCCCATCTCCTCCCAGGTGGGCTGCACGGCCCAATTATTAACCTTTCTCAAGCCGATGCCCGCCAGGGGTCCCTCAATCAAGCGGGTGTGGGCTGGCCCTCTAGTTCCTCGCCCTTATAATGGACCCCGACTATCTCGCTCGAGATGATATCGCCATCGGATAGTCCGTAGGGCTTCGAAAGCCGTCATGATCGCACCGTGATGAACACATAACACGCCTCACCAGCTATGCTGCTCGGGGGGCATCGCTCACGTAAATGGGCGATGAAACTAAGAGGGGCATTACTTGGCACCTCGTGGGATGCCTGACGCATTTAATAAAAAATATTTCGATCTTGGCTCACTATGGCGGCCTGTCAGGGCGGTGGCGGGGGCCAAGAAGCATAGCTCTCGTAGACCCAGGCGTAGATACCCCCATCAACCACTGTTGCGTTCACGTGGTTGGCCCCGTAGGGCGGTAGGACCCATTCCCGGGTGGTCGGGTCCCAGTACCACCAGAACCAGGCGTGGGTTGCGTTCATGTAGACGCCGTTTATGCCCATGACGAAGTAGGCCGTGTTGTTCGGGTAGCCCACCCAGGTCGGGCCGCTGTAGGCGACGTAATCCACGTTGGCTATGAGGCACAGGACATCGAAGACCGTGTAACAGCACGTTAACCCTGACCGTCAGGGCCTCCAATTGCCCCCTGGCTTCCTCGTAAAGGACTTTATAGGTACCGTATAGGTACCAGTAGTGACCAACCAAGGCCGTAGCGACCACGGCCCAGCACAGCAGGCCCAGAGATATCCAGGCCCACTTATTGACTGCCACTCTTACTCACCTCCCACTCTCCCGGACTCTGGCCCAGGAGGCATGAGACCCTGAGCAAAGCGGGCGTGCAGGCCGCGAACAAGGCCGCATTAGAGACCTCGTGGACAATTGCGAACCAAGCTCCGTAGACCAGGGCCAGCAGGAAGGGAATCCCGAAGGTGAGGGAGAAAGCCAAGTTCGTCAGCAGGTCGTAGGCAGCCGTGAGGGAGAAGCCCAGGACGGCCAGCTTGTAGCTCGACCAAGCAAGCCCATCTTCCTCAAGCCAGCCTGGCCCTTTGGAGCTCCTGAGGAGCCCCCCGGCCAAGCCGTATATGGTTTCCGAGGTAGCCGTGGCCACGAGGATGGGCAGGCAGAAGCCATAGGGGTTCAGGGTCCCGTAGATCAGCCACGTCAGCACGGCAACCGATACGCCCACCTTCGTGCCGAAGAGGAAGCCAGACGCAAAGACCAGCAGGTCCATGAGCTTGACGTTTGGCACACCAACCAAGGCGTAATTAGTAGCCAGGCATGCGGCCGTCATCACGGCTGTCGAGCACGCCTCCCGGGCCCTCATGGCTGGCTGGATAATCCATCCAGGCTTTATAAGCCTTGCCCCCAGGTCCGTCAGCGGACCAATACCTCGTTCAGGACGAGGGCCGAACAGGCCTCAAGGCCCGACAGGAGGAGGGCCTTAGGGTACTCCCGCGTCAGGGCCACGAGGACCTGCTCAAGCCGGACGTTCAGCAGCGGTGCCAAGAGCGGCATGGACAGACCGGCCGACAGGGCCAGGAGGGCTAAGCTCTTGAGGAAGGACACCCTGACCATCTTCGTGTCGGCCGACGTGGTAGTTATCATTATCATGGAGGACAGCAGGGAGGCCGAGAAGACTACCATGGCTCCCGAGGCAGCGTAGAGGAGTGGGCAAGGGCTGCCCGTCAGGGCTGAGGCCAGCAGGGCCATGGGGAAGGCGTAGGCCGAGAAGGCCAGGGTGCTCGCCAGGGCCTTGCCGAGGGATATGTCCTTCTTCGGGACGCAGGAGAAGAGTATCCAGAGCCTCCCTCCTTCGTGCTCCATGAGCTGGTAGGGCACTAAGGAGGATATGATGGAGCCAGTGATGAACAACGTCATACACATGAGGCAGAGGTAGGCTGCTAGCTCCGCCGGGTCCCTAGGGGCCAAGAGGGCCGGTATGAAGCCTATCACGGAGAACAAGGGCAGCACCATCATGTAAGATGTCCTAGGCTCCCTCATGGCTATCTTGAGGTCCTTCAAGGCCATGGCGAGCTTGGGCATCGGGAGCCAGAACCTCGGCTTGATGAGCTTCCCGCCCCGGGCGGCCTCGTGGACCATGTAGGGGGTCCTGCTGGCATAGGAAATCAACATCCTGTCGAGGACCAGGTAGAAGGCGAGCGAGTAGGCAAGGCAGGAGCAAATTGACAGGGCGATTTCACGTGGTCCTTCGCAGAACAGGCCTTCAGAGGCCGAGAAAGGGTAAACCAGCTTGAGAAAGCCGATTTCTGGCACGGCCTTCCCCAAGAAGGTCCTGACGTTTTCGGCGTAAGCGTAAAGCTGGTATAATATGCCTATGGAGAACATAGTCATGACGTAAAGGCCGTTCCAGAAGGCCCGAGTGAACTTGGCCCTCAGGCCCCTGACGAGCCCCACCCTCTTCCACAGGGCCACGGACAGGGCCAGAGAAGCCGCCAGGGCCAGGCAGATGCTGGCGTAGCCGTATAAGGATACGGCCAGGAAGGCCCACAGTAGGCCCGTTTTCTCGGCCACCATCACGGCATAAATGGGTGGGATCACGAGGACGGGCCCTATTTCATATATCAGGTAAGCCATAACTATTTTCTTCAGGTCTTCTCTGTCCAACGGGAGCTGCATCAGGACCTTCAGGTGGCCGAACTCTTGTAGGGCCAAGGTCGAGGTAGAACCCATCATGAAGACCAGCATGAACAACATCATGACGTAGAGCGTCGTGGAGCTCCTGACGGCCTCCCGGAGGCCTTCTGGGCCCGAGAGCAGGACGGGAGGCCCTATCATGAGCAATATGAGCAGGACGGCCACGGCTGTCTCAACCAAGTAGAAGGCCCTGTTGAGCTTGACGAGCCTTAGGAGCTTGAACTCGTCTAGCGTGGGATCTGAGCCCTTGTGGGCCCCGTAGATGGCCTCCCGGTTCAGGATCTTTATCACTCGCCAGGCCTCGCCCCACTTCAATTCAGAACTCCTCCCTGAGGACCCTGATCACCTTCTTTAGGACCTCGTCCTTCTCCGTGAGCTTGATGAATACGTCCTCAAGGCTCTTGTCCTCGCCGAGGGCCTTCCTCACGGCCCTGACATCCCCCTTGGCCACTATCTGACCCTCGTGGAGCAAGTATATCCGGTCACACAAGGCCTCGGCCAGCTCTAGCACGTGGGTCGACATGAGTATGCCCTTGCCCTTCTCCTTCATCCCGACAGCTATCTCCTTGAACACCCTGGCCGCCACCGGGTCGAGGCCCATTATGGGCTCGTCTAGGACCAGCACGGTTGGCTCGTGGAGGAGGGCCGATATTATGGCCAGCCTCTGTCTATCTCCTCTCGAGAGGGAGCCTATGAGGCACTCAAGCTTGTCCTCCATCTCGAAGACGGTCGTGAGGACCCTAGCCCTATCCATATACGTGTTCGGGTCTATCTTCCTCATGCGGCCCAGGAAGTAGAGGAACTCCCTCACGGTCAAGGAGTCGTAGAGCAAGACTTCCTCTGGCACGTAGCCCACCTCGGCCCTCACGCCCGGGTCCTCGAAGGGGTCCCGGCCCAGGACCCTCACCTGCCCGCTATCAGGCCTCATGAAGCCCATGATGAGCTTGAGGAGCGTGGTCTTCCCACTGGCGTTCGGGCCCAGGAGACCTACTATCTCGCCCTTCCTGACGTGGAGCGACACGCCCTTGAGGGCTTCTACGTTGCCGAACTTCTTCACGACATCTCTGACCTCGATCAGCCTGTCCGGCCCGGGCAAGAGGTCCCCAGCCCTCTCCGTGGTTGTTTGGGAGCCGTTGGAAATTAAGGGGTGCCCTATGGCCGAGGCCCTCACAGGGCCTTATAAGGTCAGAGGGGCCCCCTCATGGTGATCGCCCTGATCTTCTTGTCCCTTGGCCTCAGCCTTAGCGTCGTGGCCAAGAAGCCCTACAGGGCCGAGTTTCACAGGTCAGACCACTTGGTCATCTCGGCGGGCGAGGCCTTCTCCATAAGCCCTCCAGAGGACGCGTTTAGGCTGCTCTACATAGAGAGATCGGCCGTGCTCTTCTCCTCCAACGTGTCCGTCAGATTAAATGTGACCGCAGGAGATGCTTCTCTGCTCTTAGAAGTGCCGGCGGGCGAGGAGGCGTCAGTTGACCTGAACTCCAGCATCCGCGACCTGTTCGTCATTTTAATTCGTGCTGAGGGCTCTGGAACCGCCTGCATATCTTACGATTACATAGTCGTAGGATATGAATACCCCTTCTCATGGCTTGCACTGCCGGCCGCTGTCTTCGCCACGTCCGGAGTAGGCCTGTTGTTCATGGGTCTTCTCGAAAAAATGGTTATAGCAAGAGCCGAGGGACATCGTAGGCCTGTTTCGGGAAACCTTTAAATACCCGCTAATTCAGAACCTTCAACCGAAGGTGGGAGGGTGAAGCAACTGAACAAGCTATTCGCAATAGTCGTGCTGCTGTCGCTGCTGATCTGTATATACCCGCTGTCCGCACCGACACGCATAGCTAAGGCCGTTGGCGATGAAGGCGGCTGGCTCGAGTTTTACGACGGTAAGACGTGGAAAAGAGTCGAGCTGAACTTCTTCATAAGGATCGAGGACGAGAGGCATGAGGAAGGCCTGATCATAGCCGACTGGATCGAGAAGTACTGGAAGATAAAGGTCAATAGGTTTGAGTACGATAGGAGCGTGTGCATACCTGTCGTCTACGGCACCGACCCACTGGCATACCAGTGGGACCTCTACACCGCCGGCTGGGTGAGCATGACCGAGTGGCCTTATCCTGGCGACGACCTCATGTGGTACTACTGGCTGTGCCCGTTCCTGGGCTATCCATACGGTGCTGTTAACTCCTCGGTATTCGATATTGGTTACAGGCTTTATACAGGCGCCTACGCAAACCGCACCGAATACGACGCACTATGCACTCAGCTCTGCCGCTACGGCATATGGGAGGGCTATAGGGTCTTCACGGCCGAGTGTTGGGAGTACTTCGCCGTAAACAAGGAAAGAGTAAACAACATAGCCTATGGCCGTATAAGTGGCCTGTGGAATCCATGGCCCCTCAGGACGGCCAACACGACCGACGGCATAATGAGGGTGGCCGAGTACTCCGCCATGGGTAGCCTGTTCATGAGCGCTTGGAACCCCGTCCTAGGCTTCGTGTGTGTCTACTCCGAGGTCATGTGGAGGTATCTGCACGACTACGGCCTTATGACCGATCCGGAGGCTGGCTACTACATACCGTTCAGAGTTACCTACAGTCTAAAGACGGGCAACGTATCTGTGCCCACCGATGCTATAATCTACAACCACACACTCCATAAGTGGGTGACGGTCAGCTCTGGCCAGTACGCCTTAGTCAACATCACCGTGAACTACAAGTTCAGTAACTGGCACCATGGCATACCTATGGACATAAGCGATGTCATAGCTACCATAGGCTTCTACTGGGAGTGGGCCTATCAAGATGAAGGCGAGGACGTAAACTACTTCTATCACCCGGACATCGACTATTACTATGCTGACATCTTCCAGCTCATCAAGGGCATAAGGATCATAAACGACACGGCCATGGAGATATACGGCGACTACCTGTCCACGATCGACGACCGTCTAACCGCCTCCTTCTATGTCTGGTGGCCCGTCATACCGTGGGAAGTCAGGACTACCATGGAGTACTGCGTGATCTACGGCGGTCCTTCAACTGGCAAGACCTACGGCTGGAGCGAGGAGTACGCCACCTACGGCAGGGATGAATGGATTGACATGATAAACCCGCTCCACAACCGTGACTTCGAAGAGGTGATAACGAAGATAGACACTAACAGACCACTCGGCTGGTTCAGGTCAAACTACACCGTGTTGGATGGCACGCCCTACGCTGCCTATACCCCCACCGATGCCGAGTGCCATGACAGGTGGTCCGCCCT
>NJEJ01000030.1 GCA_002255025.1 Candidatus Bathyarchaeota archaeon ex4484_135
AGGGCCATCGGGAGATTGGGCTTCCTCAGGAGGTTAGCCAGGGTGCTGGACCTGATGAGGGCCGTCAGGGCTCATTACGAGGCCTACCCGCAGGACCCATCTGGGTTCGAGGCCTGGAAGAAAAAAGCCGATGAGCTCTTCTCAGCCGCCAGGCGTCTCTAGGCCGTCACTCCTTGACCGTGATGGCTTCTTCTGGGCACTGGGACACACAGGCCTCACAGAGCAAGCACTCCTCCGGCTTGACGGGGACGGACTTAGGTGGGTCGCCCTGGAGCTCGAAGACGCCGACGGGGCAGACCTCGACGCAAGTCCCGCAGCCAGTGCACTTCTCATGGTCGACTATGACCTCCGGCATCCTCCCAGCACCCCTACACCACCGGCACCATCCAACATTTAAGTATGATGGCTCAAGACACCAGCTCCCTCAGCCTGAGCAAGGCCTCCCTGATGGCCGTCCTAGCCCTGTCCTCACGCCTCCTATACTCACGCAGCAGCCTCCTGTACGCCTCGGAGCCTATCTCCTTCCTCCTGTACCTGACCTCTAGGGACCTCATGTCCCTCTCCACGCTGTTCAGCTCGCTCTCGGCGACCTCTAGGTCCCTCACGAGCTCGGACACCAGGCCCCCGACCTCTCTCAGCTCGGGCACGAGGGCCGATATCTCCCTGTCCAGCCGGGCTAGCTCATCCCCTATGGCCTTAGACCTGGTCTTGAACTTCCTCCTCGATATCTTCTTCTCCCTTAGGGCCTCTCTAAGGGCCGAGAGCTCGTTCCTCAGCCTCGTCCTCCTCTCGTAGACCTCCACGAACCTCAGGACCTTATCGGCTGGTATGGCCACGGCTGGCAGGGCGGGTCCAGCGGGCCCAATGGCCTTGATCACCAGACAGGCCACCAGGCCAGCCATGCTGGCCCAGAGGGTAGGCCAGAAGGAAGGCCAGAACGGCGAGTACGAGAACTCTACCTTGATGCGTTGGCCGTAGCCGGGTATCACGGGGCTCAGAATGAAGCCCACTTCCTGGTAGAAGAACCTCTTGGTCAGCTCGTCCGGCCTGGGGCTTGAGGTCTTGAGAGAAGCCCCCATTGGCAGCACGATCTTCAAGAACATCCGGTCCACGGTCCAGCAGAGGCCTTCCGAAGCCCTGAGGGCCAGCTCGAAATTGGATATGCCTTTCTTCTCCGTCCAGCTAGACCACGGGAGCACGTACGAGACGGTGAGGGAGAGGCTCTCCCCTTTGTTTATGCTGCTCCTCAGGCTCACGGTGACCTCCTTAAAGGATTTCTTCTCCTTCGTGCTGATGTCCAAGACCCCTACCGGGTCACGGGCAGATATGTGTCTTGCCTCTTTGGGCAAGAGGAGCTTTATCTTTTCCATGTGTGGGCCGGCCCTGTTGACCAACTCGTACTCATCTGATACCTTGATGCCGATCAACGGGTCAAGTTCCAAGGTCCTCTTGGCATACGGGCAATCCAACAGGAACATCGGCTCGGGCATCCTGAACCTTATGGTGGCTACCTCGCTCGTGAACTCCGTCACGTTAGCCTCTGAATAATAGACCAGCTTGTTGTCTTCTCTCTCGAGCACTCCAGGCTCAAGAGCACTTATAAGGGCCCCACGGGGCAACTTGAACTTGAACGACATATTAGATATGAAGAAGGAAGTACACGGGTACATGGGCACTTGTACCTCGTACCTGTCCGCGGCGAGGAAGGACAGCGGCCCCTTTAGCACGGCTTCAACGGTCAATGCGGCCGTCTGGTTTTCCTCTAGCTCCACGGGCTCCGTGAGGTTCAGGAGGAAGCCCCTGAAGCCCAGATCGCCTATCCTGATCTCCCTATCCCAGGGCTCGCTCACCTCGCTCCCGTTCACGGAGAGATAGAGGAACTCGAGCCCGATGCCCTCGCTCCAGGACAGCGGCACGCCGTAGAGGAAGCACTTAAGCTCGGCCTTCCCCGTGGCGTTCAGGATTATCTTGTCCTCCACGAGGACCAGGCTGTAGTTGATGTACGCTTCCCTCTCGACCACGGCCGTTAAGTTAGCGTGGTGGAGCGGGAGGCCCCAGCTGCACTGGCTGCCCTCGCTGGGAAGGCCCCTGGCTGGAGGTAAGACCGGCTGAGCAACCGCTAGGACTAAGCTAGCTGGCAAGGCCATGGCCATGACTTGGAGGGTCAAGAGGACGGTGAGCACTGCTGAGGCTGCCCTCACGTCCATCCCCTTTCACACGCCCCTGGGCCCCCCGCTTTTTATTAATGCTGCCCGAGGCCGGGATACTCCAGGTCCAAGTACCTGATGGCCCTCCTAGCCCTCTCGCGGCCTATCAGGGCTGCTAGGTCCCAGAAGTCCCTTACGGTCTTCCCGGACTCCCTGAGGGCTATTATCTCCTTGGCGGCCGAGGGCCCTATGCCCGGGACCCTGACCAGCTCCCAGAAGTCGGCCGTGTTTGGGTTAACAGGGAACCTATCGGCCTGGAGCTTGGCCAGGGCTACCTTCGGGTCCTCGTCTGGGAGCCTCCCGTCTTGGACGAGCTCGGCGAGCTCCCAAGCTCTCACTCCGTAGTCCCTGAGAAGGAAGGAAGCCTGGTAGAGCCTGAGGACGCGTTTCCTCGGGCAGGGAGGCCTGTCCTCCAGAGGCGTCCCTTTCACGGGCTCGAAGGGGCTGAAGTAGACACGCCTCAGGTTCAGCTTCCTGAAGAGCCAGTCGGTCATGTAGATGAAGTCCAGGTCATTATCCTCTAGGACTCCCACGACCACCTGGGTATCCAGGCCCGCCCTGCAGGCACCATAAGGCCTCCTGCGGGCTCCCTGGGCCAAGGACCGGGCTTCTTCAGCGGCCCACTCGAGCCTCTTCAATATATCGGTCCTGAAGGACCCCTTATCCGGGCATATTTGGTCGAATAAGCTCTCGTCGGGTGCCTCAAGGTTGACGCCCACTCGGTCGGCCAGCTCGACGGCTTCCCTGACGAGGTGCCTGCTCGTCCCGGGCATGAGCCTGAGGTGGACGTAGCCCGTGAAGCCCATGGACCTGAGGGCCCTAACGGCCTCAAGCTCGAGTTCAACGGACGAATCCGGGTCCCTGGGTATGGAGGAGCTAAGGAAGACGCCTTCTATGGTCCCCTCACGCCACAGCCTGACCGCTACCCTGGCCAGCTTGTCCGGCTTCCAGGCCCTCTTCTCCCTGGCCGAGAGGCACCTGAGGGGGCAGTATAGGCACTCGCTCCGGCATGAATTGGTCATGAGGGTCTTGAGAAGCCTCACCTTGCGTCCCCCAGCCGAGGCCTCGTAGAGAGGCACGTAGCAGCGGTCCCACCTAGAGGCCAGGACGAGCACCTTCCACTTGTGGCCCAGGGGCAACGATCACCCCACCTTACCGTTGTGGCGTCGTAAAAAGCAATTGACTGGTGGTAAGGGGCCAGCCGTCAAGGTCGTAGACCACCATAAAATTTTATGCTAAGAGCCTCTATGAGCTTATCGCTCAATAATACCTCATCATCCCCCTCCACGGAAACGGCCTTAGCCCTGGCCCAGGCCGAATTCCTATCAGCAGCCACCACACGGACTTGGGCATAACCCAGTACCTTGGCTTCAAGAACCAGTCTTGGGAGTTTTCATGGAAATAAAAAAGGAGGGCTTGGGGGACATCTCTCGTTTAAGAGGATCTCCTCTTGATCAAGCTAGCAGCTGCCAGCGCTACTGCTGCGGCTCCTAAGACCGTGCCCGATAGACCGCTGTAAGGAGCGGCTTTAGCCAACATTGACGGCTTCGGCTCTACGTGGAAGGAGCCCAGGTAGAGTGATGAAGCCATTCCATGTGGGTCGGTGACCGTCACGTAGACCTCGTAAGTGCCAATCGGCTTACCCTCCGTTGAGTAGACGTAGGTCCACTCAGGCCCGTAACCCGTGAGGACTACCACATCTACTTTACCGTCTGGCCTCACGATCCTTATCTCAGCCGTCAGGAGTTCTCCGTCAGGGTCGCTAGCTGTGAAGCCTATGGTAACTTTCTCGCCCTGCGTGACTACGATTGGTGATATGACGGGGCTACCGCCAGGCCTGAGAGATGGCGCTCTACTGACACACTCGACCACGCCCACCAACAGACTCGTCGTGGTGCCAAGAGTATCGGTTACATAGGCGTAAACCTTGTAAGCGCCGACCGTCGTGGCCGTGAAGTAAGCACTCCAACGGCCGTTTTCACCGAACACGCTAAGATCCATCCATGTACCCTCTGGTGTCAGCACCCTGATGGTCACAGTAAGCTCGTAGTAGTCCTCTGGGTCGTACGCTTCTATCTTCACGAGGGCTGTCTCATTTATGTAAAGGCTGCTAGGCTCAACTTCAGCCTTAGTTATCTGCGGCGGGTAGTTGACTACGAACCACGTAGTGGCCTCGGTGGAGAAGCCCGTTATGTCCGTGGCCGTCACGAACACCACGTAAGTTCCGCTCTCAACGCCTGGGAGCGGCTTCCAGGTGGCCACGTAGGTCTCCGTGGCCGGGTCGTAAGTGAAGTCCAACGTGCAGATAAAGATGTAGTTACCACAGCAGTAGTACACTATGTAGCCAGTCACGGTTATGTCGGTCGTGCCGGTCATATCATCCACGGCTTTCACGGCCACGCGAACCTCCTCGCCCGGCGTTACGACGGCCCCTGCCTCGGGCGTTAGGCTCTCTATGGTCGGAGGCATGTTCGACTTAACAGTACAGAGGTATGACAGGAGGTTGCCCGTCCAAGTCTCTATGGTCCACGGATAGTTGTGGCTTGGAGTTCCGAAGCCTGGATCAGACACGCCGAACAGCCAGGCCATGATAAAGGTGTACCAGTCTCCATACTCAAGCACCTCAGGCAAGAACTGCGCACTGCCGCTCACTAAGACGACACGCTTGACCACGTTCGGGCCGAACACGAGCTTTTCAACTGTCACGACGGCTGGGCCAAAGGAGCCAGGTGGTGTCACGCTCGGAGCGTAGGGCAGTATGTCGTTGATGCCCATGGCCACTATGGTCGGCATGCCCACGGCCCAGTCGGCCAACTCCAAGCTGGTACAGTTCACCCAAATGAACGGCACGGCGCCCACGTAGCGACCGAGTATCTGGAAGCCGGGCAGGGCTTCAACGCCAGCGTTTATCTCGTGATCGAAGAGCTGCGAGTCGCTTATGTTCCAGTCCACGAACCTGAACGGATATGTCGTGAGGAAGTGTGCGTGCTCGTAGGCCCACTCGGGTATGAAGTCATTCGGTGTGTAGGGGTAGAAGCCGCTGAGGATGAGCAGGCCACCACCGTCCTCGACTATGGCGGCCGTCATGTTCCAGTAGTTGGCGTAGGCGAAGGTCGGGAAGCAGCTGCCGTATTGCAGGTCCGTCAGATCAGCATACCAGAGCCACCAATCTGGCCAGGCCCACGGGTTGGCCTCTATCAGAGCACAGTACCCGGCTAACATGGTGTTCCAAGAGTTGACTATAGAGGGCACTATCTCCCACGGGTGGGCGGTCTCGACTATCATGTAGATATCCGTAAGCCACCACCTGGTCAGCGTGTACCACAGCGGGTCGAGATCGAAGCCACTGCGGGCCGCATAGACCCAGAGCCAGAAGTACTCGTACTCCAGCCACCACCAGCCGTATATGTCGTCGTACAGCACCTTTCCGAGCGGCTCCTCGACCCTGAAGGCCAGCGGCATGGTGGCCACGAGCTCCTCGCCATCGTAGAGGGCTATGTAGCCCGTGTACAGGCCGGGCTCGGCGTCCTCGGGTATGCATATCAGCACGGGTGCCTCGGCGTGGCCGGGCAGGGCGGGCACATAGCCGAGGTAGTACTCATCGCCCATCGCCGTCCACATGTAGCCGAAGAGGTTGAAGCCGGTGTGGCAAGGCGTTAAGGGCGGTACTATTGGGCTTATGGTGGCGAAGCTGGCTATCTCGCTCACATTGCCCTCTATGACCAGCCTGGCGTCGTACAGGTCCCTGCTGGTGGCTATGTCGGCCGTGAACATGTTGAAGTCGCCTGGGAACTTGGCCACGTAGGGCGCCGAGTACTCGTTGTAGCCTTCCTCGGGCAGCACGGCCGTCAGGAGCGGGCTGTCGCCCTCCCTGGGCGTCTTGTTTATGACCGTTATGTCCGGGTAGCACCAGAACGGCGTCAGCTGGCCGTAGGGCGGCCAGAGGTAGATCCACCACTCAGGCCTGCACCAGCCAGTGAAGGCTACGTTGTTCTGCGTGGCCTCCCAGAACCTGGCCGTATCGGGGGCTATCCAGTAGGCGTCTACCCACACGACCAAGTGGATACGGTCGAAGGCGAGCGTGCTGTTCGCGTGGAATGTGAACTCGAGTGTTATGGACTGACCGGGCACCAGCCAAGGCTTCTCGGCATAGACGGTATCGTTGCTAAATATGAGCTCTCCATCGCTCAACCTGTAGGCTCTTATGTGAACAGCATCTATCGAGCCATTGTAAGTGCCGAGGTTCGTGATGGTGACGATTATCGTCACGTTATGACAGGGCTCGGTGTAAGTCGGGTAGCTTATTTCAACAGCGAGGTCGGCCCTGCGGGCTATGTCGTCCACGTAGAGGAAGTACTTGAATATGTTATGGGCCAGCATGTCGTTCTCGGGCACCGTTATGCCGGGCGCCCAGCCACCCGGATACCAGCATGGATCACGGAACATGTAGTAGTCGACGACCACCACTACCTTGCCCTTGCCGTAAAGGCCGTCCACAACGATAGGCCAGTAGCCGGTCTCATACCAGGTTCCGTTGACTGGATGCCACCTGGCGAAGGTGCCGTTCAGCCAGGCAACGGCCATCAGGGTCGGGTTTATGTCGGTTCTGAGAGTCATGTTGGCGTGGAACCAGTGCACGAAGAGCCTGTCCACGTCCCTTATGTAGTCCCTTTGGGCCACCGTGGCGTTCGTTATGAACCAGTCGGTCACGTTCTCCGTGTAGCCCATGACATCCACATCACCGAATATGTCCTGCCAGACTATGCCGAAGGCGCCTGTGAACTCCGTGTAGTTCAGGTTCACGTAGCCCGTGCTCATGTCGGCCACCATGTGGCCGCTACCGAGGAAGAGCAGGCGGCCGCCGTAGTACACGTAGTCGGGCAGCACGGAGGCCAGGCTCTCGTAGATGGCCTCCCTGTCAGCCACCATGCCGTAGAACGGCGTGTAGAGGAACAGCGGGTCGGTGTAGTCTATGTACCTCTCGTCCTCGCACCAGAGCGGGCCAGGCAGCACGAATATGTCGTACTGCATGAGCTCCTCGAAGCGGTACGTGTACCACCAGTTGCCCATGTCGTCCTTGTGGAAGTAGACCACACGGTAGAACTCTGGCCCCCTCGGGTCGTACTCCAGTGTGAAGAACGGGTACCTGAAGAAGATGCGGTAGCCCTGCTCGTACAGCTCACTCCACAGCATCGAGTAGTGCTTCTCTGTGACGCAGACGTATCTGTAGTAGTAGTCGCCCCTCTCCGGGTCGAACATTATCTCGTAGTAATACGGATCGTAGGACCTCAGCGTGCAATCAACAAGCACCTTCATGCCGTAAGCGCCCCTGGCCAGCCTGAGGGGTGCATCGAGGAACCACCTTATGATGAGCTCGCCCAGCACGAGGTTATCAGCTGCGTTCAGACCCTCGTCGCTCAGTATGAAGTCGTCAGCCACTACCACTACCTTGCCGGTATCGCTCCAGGCGGCCACGGTCGGGAAGTGCGGGTCCCAAGCGACCGTGACGGCAGGCTCGGACACCACGAGGCTGGCCTTCGGGCACGTGAAGAGTTCGTCGGCTATGATGGACCAAGTGCGGTCATAGAGCGTGGTCGTGTAATTGGCGATAGGGTGCGTGGTGTTTACTGCCATGCTGTAGCCTCCGCCGACCACATCAGACCAGGTTATGCCCCAGTGCTCCGTGAATATGTTGGCCTCCGTGACATTCTTGTAGTAGATCGGGAAGCCGTACACATCGTAGCCGACAACATAGCCCCCGGCCAGGTTATCGCCTATGACGAGCAGGTTGCCGCCGTGCTCCACGAAGGTTACGACATCCTCTATGGGCAGCGTCAACGGGTCGTAGTGTAGCGGGTCGGGTATGATGAGTATGTTGAACTCGGTTAGGTTGTAGCAGGGCATGTAAATAACCGGAAGGCCCGAGTAGGTCGTCTCCTCCACCTTGACGCACTCTATCTGGTCTATCACGAAGCCATCGTAGGCGATCCACGGGTCACTGTAGAGGGCCACTATGGCCTTACAACCTGGCACCTCTACCCATAAGTCCTCGTAGTAGCCCGTGAAGGCCTCTATGAGCGTGTAGTTCTCATCGTAGACGTAGATCCAATCCCAGTAGTCCTCGACATCTATGTAGACGAAGTGGATGCGTATGCGATCGCACTCCACGCCGGGCGGGCAGGTGATGTTCCACTCGTGGTACCAGTCTGTTGGGTAGGGGTGCGGGCTCTCCACGACCATGGGCACGCATGCGGAAGTGGCGTTCCACCTTATGGGCGTCTCACCGCTGAATACCACGTTGGCACCATCGGCGGACAGGACACTGAAGTAGCTCATGAACTGCTCGTAGGCTGTGTAGTACGGGTGGCTCCAGACCAGAATGTTAGCCTCGGAGAAGTCGAACCAGACCTTGGTCACCTTACGCACGTAATCTATGGCGTACTTATCGGCCCTGAAGCCCCAGTAGGTTATGCTGAAGTCGCTCTCCAAGACTATGTAGACGGTGTCGCCCGGCACCCATGGCGTCCAGATGTCCTCGTAGTAGCCCGTGTAGACAGCTATGAGGTTCCAGTCAGCGTCATAGATGTACACGTAGTCACAGTAGTCCTCGACGTCGATCTTCTCGAAGTGGACGGATATGGCCTTGGCGCCAGGATGAGTGAGCGTGTAGACCTCGTACATGTCGTTGTAGTACGGGTGCGGGCTCTCTATGAGGCACGGGTAGGTCTTCTCTATGGTTACCACGGGCGACTCGTAGGGCACGGGGCCGGGCTTGGCGGGTATGGTCTCCGTCGGGGCAGGTATGGCCCTAGTCATCTTGGGGGCTTCCTCGAGCATGTAGTAGGCGGCCGTGACGTTGATGACGCCAGAGCCCTGTATGTTGTGGTCATAAGGCTCGCCCGTCACGGGGTTGATGAGCTTCCAGGCACCACGCCTGAGGGCTATCTCTATGGCCGCAGGCGTGGCACCCGGGAAGGCCTGGAGCAGCAGGGCCACAGCACCAGCGACGTGCGGGGCGGCGAAGCTGGTACCGCCCCAGGTTATCCAATAGACGCACTCGGCCGGAGGCCTGGTCCAGTAGCCGAGCCAGTCACAGGCCATGACGGTGCCTTCAGCAGGAGCCAGCACGTCCGGGAAGGACATCATGGTGTGGACCGTCGGGCCCCTGCTGGAGTAATCGCTTATCCTCAGGGCCTCGCTTAAAGAGCCAACGGCTATGGCACCGAGCTCGGCAGCAGGAGCCCCGCCCGTCCAGAGGTATGGGCCAGCGTTGCCAGCAGCACAGACCACTACTACGCCGTTGCTGACGGCCCACTCAATGGCGATGCGTTCAGGGTCGAGCTCAGGCGGGTACTGAGGCCCGCCGAAGGAGCAGCTCAGTATGTCAGCACCGTGCTCAACGCTCCACTCTATGGCCTTGAGTATCCAGTCCCAGAAGGCGAAGCCGTAGGAGCAGAAGGCCTTGGCGTTCAGCAGGACGGCACTAGGAGCCATACCGACGTTAGTGCCGGGGGCAACCCAGCCGATTATATCGCCGCTGTAGTAGAGGTCCCAGACAGCACCACCGGGCTCGCCCGTGCCCGCAATTATGGAGGCACAGGCGGTCCCGTGGCCGAGGTAGTCGTTGGCGTCCTCAGGAGGCAGCCAGTCTATGCCCGTGACGAAGGAGGCCTCGGCTATGACCTTGCCCTTGAGGGTGG
>NJEJ01000031.1 GCA_002255025.1 Candidatus Bathyarchaeota archaeon ex4484_135
ACGAAGAGCACCGTCCCCACGACCATGCCCACGTTGTTCGCCATGCCGCCCAGTATCAGTATGGTCCAGGGCCAGAACGTCCACGTCACCCTATCGTAGGCGATGGCGGCTACGTAGAGCGTGTAGAAGGCATACAGGGCACCGGCGAGGGCTGCCATGGCGGAGCTGATGACCGTTATCTTCATCCTGTAGCTCACCACATCCTTCCCTAGCACCTCAGCTGCCACATCGCAATCCCTTATGGCCCTCAGCGTCCTGCCCAAGGGCGACCTTGCTAGACGCTCGGCGTAGTAGAATATGCCTATGGAGATGAACGTTATCACGATGGAGGTGATTATGAGCCTGAGTTGGCCGCCGTACTTAGCGGTGATGAACCTGAGGGGGTCTGGCACCATGACGCCATAGGGGCCTCCGACCACTGGCGTGTAGTAGTTGAATATGTACCTCATGGCCTCCGATATCGCCAACATGAATATGGCGAAGTACTCGCCCTTGAGCCTGGCGACCGGATAGGAAACCACGTAGCCAAATAGGGCTCCGAAGGCGACGGCCAGGGCTAGGCCGAGGACCAAGGTGCCGATGGCCAAGAGCGTGTCCCTGCCGAGGACGGAGTTTATGGCACTGACTATCGGCGTGTTATCGAGTATGTAATCGCCCTTTATGGCCAAGAGCATCATGAGTATCCTGCCCGGGATGGCACCTACCACGAAGGCACCAACGGCCACGCCAGCTGACTTGCCGAAGTCAGCTATGCCCGTGTAGCCGTACTCTATGTTCAAGCTCAACGTCGCTATGAGGTAGATAGCTATCATGGTTATCGTGTCCATTATGAAGAGCAACAGGGGCGGCAGTGACACCATCATCTTCTCATCCCCAGGGTACCGAGCTGGGCCCACAGGCCCGACAGCCTCAGCTTCAGCGTCCTAAGGACCTTTCTCCAGTTCACGCCCGTGAGGCCCTCAGGGGCCAAGAGGAGCGTCAGGGCCAGCATTATGAGCGGGATGGCTATTCTGTAGCTGAGGAACCAAGAGCCGACCACGGAGGCGACGGCGTACGTTATGAGGTACTCGGAGAGGCCAGCTATAGCACCGCCCAACATAGCACCGTAAATGCTGTAGAAGCCGCCTACTATGCTGGCCGTGAACACGGGCACTATTAGGTAGAAGCCGAGGCAGGGGCTGCCCCTGAAGTAGAAGGGCAACAGGACGCCTGCCATACTGGCTAGGCCGCCGGCCAGGATCCAGGAGACCGTGTAGACGAGCTCGACGTTCACGCCGCATACGTTGGCTAAGTGCGGGTTCTCTATGGTGGCCCTCATGGCTATCCCGAACCGGGTCCTAGTGAGGAGGAGGTGTAGCGATACCATGAGGATGGCCACGGCCGCTACGGCCACGATGAAGACACCGGGTTGGCCCAGGAACGTGAAGTCATAGGCCCTGAAGGGCATGAAGCCCCTCGTCTTCACCTTGTACGTCTCGGTCAGGAAGTCGGCATAGATGTTTAACATGGCGAATATCAGTATGTCGTAGCCCAGGGTGGCTATCATGAGGTGGTCCAGCGTGGCTCCCCTCTTCATGAGGGGCCTCAGTATCAGCTTGTACAGGACCAGGGCCGCCAATGCACCGAGCACGAAGGCGACAGGCATGGCGAGGTAGGGGTTGAGGCCGAATATCTTGAGGAACGTGAAGGCCACGAACAGCCCTATGACCGCTATCTCGCCGTGAGCGAAGTTAGGCACCTTCGTCGTGATGTACGTGAGCGTCAGGCCGGTGCTAAGCAATATGAGCATAGAGGCGTAGGTGATAGCGTCTCTTATCAGTATCCACATGACCTTCCCCGGAATCGTGGGGGAAGAAACAGCCTATTTAAGTGTTTGTGGCTCCCGCAACCCCCCAGATAAAACTATAACTCGTCCTCATGAGTTACAATGATGGACCTACCAGAGCAGAACCACGAATTAAGGATCACTTGATCTCCAGGATGCCCTCTCCCGAGGGCACCTTCCGGAAAGCCTTAAATAATCTAATTCCCATTACCGTTTCCCTCGGTGGAAAGTCATGGAGGTTAAGGGTGCCCTAGCTGCTGTCATAGCCATCATCTGCCTCTTGGCTGGCATAGGCATCGGCTACGGCGTGGGCACCATTGTAGCACCCAAGCCGACCGGCCCTACCGGCCCTGCCCTCACGGGCACGCTCAAGATAGGCGGCCTAATAGAACTCACGGGCGACCTGGGCCCGTGGGGCCCGATGTACAGGGCTGCCCTAGAACTCGCTGAGAGCGATGTAAATGCCTGGCTGAAGGACATAGGAGCTGGCTTCAAGATAGACATCCTCATAGAAGACGTGGAGAGCAATCCTACCGTGTGCCTAGACAAGGTAAAGGCCCTTTACGCCGAGGGCGTACGCTTCTTCGTCGGCCCTACGTCGAGTGCCGAGCTGAGTGCCATCAAGGATTACTGTGATTCCAACCAGCTGCTCGTCATCTCCCACGCCTCCACGGCCCTGAGCCTGGCCGTGGAAGGCGACTTCATATTCAGGGCTTGTCCGAACGACGCTGCCCAGAGCCTGGCCATAGCCAAGATGATAGAGGATGTCGGTGTCGAGCAACTCATAATCCTCTACAGGGATGACGACTGGGGCAGGGGCCTGATGGAGGCTGTTACTGAAGCTTACCACGGCGATATCTACGACACGATACCTTATACCGAGAAGCCCGAGTACACCACGGAGGTCAGCACCCTCAACTCCAAGGTGAGTGCTGCCGTTTCTACTTACGGTGCCGATAAGGTCGGTGTCTTGGCCATAAGCTTCGGCGAGATAGCCACCATAGTCCAGACGGCCAAGAACTACCCGACACTCAGCCAGGTGAAGTGGTTCGGCTGTGACGGCTTCGTGATGTGCACTGAGCTCCTCGATCCAGCCGTGGTGGACTTCGTGAACAAGACGGGCATGGTCTGCACGGTGTTCGCACCCACCAAGTCCCCGAGGTTCGAGCACGTGAGGGACTACATCTACCGCCAGGTCGGTGAGGAGCCTGATGCTTACGCCTACCCGCTCTACGACGCCGTCTGGCTGATAGTGCTCAGCGTGCTCGAGGTGGATTCCTTCGACCCCGTCAAGGTCAAGGATGTCCTGCCCAAGGTGGCTGAGAACTACTTCGGTGCCACGGGTTGGATGAAGATGAACGCCGCTGGCGATAAGGAGGCCTCTGACTATGACCTCTGTGCCATCGTGGAGGTCTCCCCGGGCGAGTTCGAGTGGAAGTACGTGGGCAAGTGGGACTACGCCACGAACACGATAATCTGGACCGTGCAGGTCTACGGGTGAGCCTTTTTACGCACCCCCATCATTTTTTGAGGTGGTCGTGAGGTGACGGAGAACGTGATACTATGCACAGAGGGACTCAGGAAGACCTTCGGTGGCTTGGTAGCTCTTGATAACGTGAGCATAAGCGTGGAGAAGGGTTCCGTCACGCTCCTCATGGGGCCCAACGGTGCTGGCAAGACGACGTTCTTGAGGGTCGTCTGCGGCATTTACAAGCCCGACGCTGGCCACGTGTACTTCAATGGCCGTGATATAACGGGCCTCAAGCCACACGAGATATATAGGCTGGGCCTCGTGAAGACCTTCCAGATACCACTCCCCTTCATAAAGCTCACGGTCTTAGAGAACTTGCTGGTGGCAGCCAGGGACAACCCAGGCGAGAGCTTGCTCCGGGCTCCCTTCAGGAGGGCGTGGATGAAGAAGGAGGAGGAACTCGTGGAGAAGGCATTTAACATCTTGGAACTCCTCAAGCTGGACCACCTCTGGGATCACCCGTCTTATGGGCTGAGCGGAGGACAGATGAAGCTGCTCGAGATAGGGAGGGCTCTCATGGCGGATGCTAAGATGATAATGATGGATGAGCCTGTCTCGGGCGTGAACCCAGTCCTCGCACACGAGATATTCGCCCGCCTCCTGAGGCTCAGGAAGGAACTTAACGTGACGTTCTTCATAATAGAGCACAGGTTGGAGATCGCCCTCAAGTACGTGGATTACGTCTATGTCTTGGACAGAGGGCGCTTGCTCACGCAGGGCGAGCCGGAGAAGGTCGTAGATGACCCTCGGGTCATCGAGGCCTACTTATAAGCTGGCCGGTCCAAGGGAGGGGGTGCTGGCCCGTGTTGGCCGTTAAAGACCTGAACGCTGGCTACGGGAAGTTCAGCGTCCTCTTCGGCGTGAACATGGAGGCTAAGGACAAGGAGATAACGGTCATAGTCGGGCCGAACGGGAGCGGGAAATCCACGCTCCTGAAGAGCGTATTCGGCCTCACGACCATATACTCGGGCAGCATAAGGTTCGATGGGGAAGAGCTGACCAAGTACCCGCCGCACGTTATAGCTAGGAAGGGCGTTGCCTACCTACCCCAGACGGAGAATGTGTTCACGAACTTGAGCGTCCGGGAGAACCTCATCATGGCTTCTTACTCGCTGAGGAAGGAAGAAGTCGAGGACAGGATAGAAGAAGTCATAGGGACGTTCCCGGTCCTTAAGCCGCTCATGGAGAAGAGGGCTGGGATGCTGAGCGGCGGTGAGAGGCGTATGCTCGCCATAGCCATGTCCCTACTGAGGAGGCCTAAGCTCATGATGTTCGATGAGCCCACCACGGACCTAGCACCCAAGATCGCCAGGGAGATACTGAACAAGATAGTGGAGCTGAGGGACGAACTCGGCATAGCCATAATACTCGTGGAGCAGAGTGCAAAGAGGGCCCTTGAGATAGGGGACAAGGCTTACCTGCTCGTGGACGGCCGCGTGAACTTCGAGGGGACGCCGGAGGAACTACTGAACCACCCGAGGCTGAGCAGGCTCTACCTGGGGATAGAAACAGGCCTATAGAAAGATCGGGCTTTTAGAGGACAGGCACCTTTTCTATTCCGTAACGCTTCATCACGTCTTCCAACAGTGCCCTCAGGTCCCTCTCCACGTCCGGAGGCAGAGGCTCTGGCTCGTGCTTGGCCAACAGCTCGTTCACCCTCTCCTTGGCCCTAGCCACTATGTCCTTAGCACCTGCCCTCCTCCAGCCGTCCAAGCTCAGCCGGTCCACCACGGGCGATGGCATGAATATCTCCTTTCTCAGCCACTCTCTCGTGTGCTTCTCAGCTAGGTAGTGTCCGCCTGGGCACACTTTCCTCATCACGTCTATGGCCAATGTATCGGCATCTACTTCAACGCCCTTAGCCAGCCTGAGGGCCATGCCGCATATCTCGTTATCTATGACGAGCTTCTCGAAGGATTGGCAGCTCTCCGAGACGAGCATGCCCGGGCCTGAGATGACGTTCACCCCTGCCAAGGTGCCCAGGATTATGCCTGCAGCCGTCTCGAAGCCAGCCTGAGCATCTATGGTCTTTGAGTCGCTCAGGCCGAGGTAGGCATGGGTGGGCAGGCCGTAGAACTTGCCCATCTGGGCATAAGCACAGCATAGCATCACGGTCTCTATGGCCCCTAGCCTTGGCGTAGCATAACGCATGTCGAAGGTGGTCGGGGAACCGCCGTAGATTATCGGGGCACCTGGGTTCGTGAGCTGTGATATCACTATGGCACTCAGCTCTTCTGCGTTGAGCTGGGCCAGGCTGCCAGCCAGCGTTATCGGGCCCGTGGCCCCCACTTGGGGCATGGAGACGATCTCGGCGGGCACCTTGTACTTAGCACAATCTATGAGGTTCTGGCACGTGATATCGCTCCACATGAGCGGGGCAGATGGGCACACGTCGAATATGGCCATGGGCTTCTTGCCAGCCTCAGTGCCAGCCACCACGGACAGCATCTTCACCATGTCGTGTAGCCCTTCCTTTGTGAAAGCACCCGTCACGATGGGCTTGGTGGAGTTCTTCAGCACTATGTAGAGCCTGTAGAGGTCAGCTATACGCTTGTCCACGTCGGCAGGTATCATGGCCGTGCTTTGGGCGTGTATGTACTCTAGGGCATCGGCCAGCCTGACGAAATCGGCGAAATCCTTGGCTAAGGGCTCCCTCACCCGGCCAGTCTCACGGTCGAGGACGAAAATGGCAGCCGAGCCAGGATCATATATCACGTTGTCCTTCCCTACTATGGCGTCGTGCTTCCCGTCGCGGCTGTAGAGCCTTATCACGGACGGAGCCTTGGAGAGGCACTCCTTCACGATGTGCTCAGGTATCTTGGCTATCTTCTTGGTTTCGTCTACCTCACAGCCTCCTTTCCTGAGTATCTTGAGGGCCTCCTCGTTCTTCACTATGACGCCCTTCTCCTCTAGCAGTTGGAGGGAGGCCAGGTGTATGGCTTCCATGTCGTCCCTGCTCAGCAACTCAAGCATCCTACGGCCCGGGAAGGGACACATCTCAATCCACCTTCCTGCCCAAGAGCTGCAGGGCCTTCCTGACGGCGTCGCTGGCGTCCAGGCCACAGGCATCTGCACCTATCTCCCTGGCCCACTCCTCAGTGACAGGTGCTCCTCCCACCATGACCTTCACCTTGTCCCTGAAGTTGGCCGCCTTCAGGGCCTCTATGACCTCCTTCTGCTTCGCCATGGTCGTGGTCATGAGGGCACTAAGGCCGAGTATATCGGGCTTCAGCTCCCTGACCTTCTCCACGAAGACCTCCGTGGGCACGTCCTCACCCAGGTCTATGACCTCGAAGCCAGCAGCCATGAGCATGGCAGCCACTATGCCCTTGCCGAGGCTGTGAATGTCGCCCTCCACCGTGCCTATAAGGAACCGCCCCACATACTCGGCCCTCCCGGCCTCAAGTATCTTCTTCTTCAGGATCTCGGCACCAGCCTCCATGGTCTGGGCAGCGGCCACTAGCTCCGTGAGGAATATTTCGCCCCTCCCGAACTTATCGCCGATCTCCCTCAGGGCCTTCGCCAGGCCTTCCTCGAGGGCCTTCACGGGATCTATGCCAACTTCAACGGCCTTCTGGGCATACTCACGGGCCATCTCCGGGTCGTATTCCCTGACAGCCCTCCGAAGCCCCTCGATTATCTCTTCCTCGCTCATCTCCATCGCCGGGGACCCGGACGAGACCCTTAATAAAAGGCTTTCTTCAAGGAGAATTCATGGCCAACGCAAATTCACGTGGCCCAGAACAGGGCCAACAAGCTACAAAAACGGAGGCCGTGGTCTCCCACGAGGAGAACCGGATATGCGTGCGGGAGGCTCCTACCTCACTCTTCAAGATATTCGATAGGCCTGTAGTCTATCACCCCGAAGCCCGCTGTCCGGTTGCCCTCCACATTGGAAGGCTCGGCGAGCTTCAGGAAGGCATCTACCATGCGGGTATAACAAGCGGCACCTCAATCGAGAGCGACATCACCCTGAAGCAAATCGAAAAACGCCTCACGGGCCTGGCTTCCTTGAGCAATTTCGAGAAATCGACGACGCCTACGGGGAACTCCAGCCGGAGCGAGGTGAGGGACAAGGACAGCCCTCACTCATCCTCAAGTCCGGGGAGGATTATTAAAGCTGTATCGGGCTCGCTCATCCGAGAGGCCCTGGCAAACGGCCCTGCGATATCGATACGTTTAATAAGGCCCGCTGGCCTGCCCGAGCTGGGTAGCGGGGTGGGGCAGCCAGGTAGCCCGCTGGGCTCATAACCCAGAGGTCGGTGGTTCAAAAGGGCCTCAGGCCCGGGTGCCTGGGGCCCTGAGAATCCACCCCCCGCTACCACCCCGCTGCCCACCACGGATCTGGTGCCTAAGCATCGAGGAACTCGGTTTCTCACATCTTTAAAGGGCGGAAAATCACATTTTAAGCGATGGTGAGCGTGGAGGAAGCCAGGATACACGCACATGTTTGCGGAGATGGCTACCTGACCACTTATTTAGAAAAACGGGCTTTACAGGTAGTTAAGGGAAGGCGTTATCGCAGGCTCAGGGTGCGGTATGTAGTTGGCTATTCGAATTCTGAACTCTTGCTCATAAGGGAGTTCGTGAGGGATGTGAAATCGGCTTATGGCGTTAAGTGCCGTGTCCTCACGAGGGGAAAGAACTTCGAGGCAAGGCTTCGGTCAAGACGTGTGTTCATGAGGCTTAGGGAACTCGGAGCAGGCAGGAGCCGTGAATGGATCGTAGGGGAGGAGATACTTAGAGCCGACGAGAATGTCCGAAGGGAATGGCTGAGGGCGTTCTTCGATGACGAAGCCAGGATAGCTCCTGATGAAGGCAGGATCAGGGTGAAATCTGTAAATCTACGGGGTTTAAGGTTGGTCAGCTTAATGCTGACGAGCTTGGAAATTCAAAGCCGTATAACGGGACCGAATTCAGATGGGACCTGGTATTTAGTGATCAGCAGGGACGACGTCATCCATTACATTAAGAAGGTGGGCTTCCTACATCCAGCGAAAATAAGAGCGGCCATGATGATCTTAAAGAGGTCATCACCATTTAAGCCTTAAGGTCAGCGAAGATTACTACGGGAGGGGCAGGCATTTGCCGATGGTGCTCGTGCCGGAGAGTGCTTATGAGAAGCTCAGGAAGTTGGCCGAGCTCAGGGGGGCCACGGTGGAGGAGCTGGTTCTTGACTTAGTGGCGGACGACATGACGACGGCCGAGGCCGTGGAAGCGTATTGGGAGGCAGCTAAGGGCCTGCTCTCGGAGGCGGAGGAAGAGCTGTCTAAAGGCGATTTGAGGCAGGCGTCAGAGAAGATATGGGGTTCTGCTGCCCTGGCCGTGAAGGCAGTAGCTCTGGCGAGGGAAGGGCGGAGGTTAGCTAGCCACGGAGAGCTGTGGCGTTTCGTAAGCGAGCTGGCAAGGCAAGAGGGAGACCCAGACATAAGGAGGCTCTGGCACGTAGCCACGTCCATGCACGTGAACTACTACGAGGGCTGGGCAGACGAGGGCCTGGTCAGAGGGGCGCTAGAAGACGTGAGGAAGCTGTTGGCCAAGTTAGAACGCTTGATCAAAGAGGAAAAACGCTAGGATGGCTTACTTTGAGCTAGCCCTCCTCGCCTTAGGTAGGACGCCTCAATCAAGCCTAAAAGGCCCGCTGTCCTCCTCAGCCCGACCTCTCCGGAGGGGGAGCCGCATGCCTGCTGGCGACGTGGAGTTCCAGGAGATAAGCCCGGCCGACTTCTTCTACCGCTACAGGGACATAGCTGGCTTCTCCAACCCAGCCAGGGCCCTGTTCTCGGCCATAAGGGAGCTGGTCGAGAACTCATTAGATGCCTGTGAGGCGGTCGGCATACTGCCCGACATATACTTACGCCTGAGGCTCTTGGAGAAGCACGATGAGGTGTCCGTCTACGAGCTCCACATAGAGGATAACGGCTCTGGAGTCCCGGGCGAGCACATACCGAGGGCCTTCGGCCAGGTCCTATACGGCTCGAAGTACAGGCTCATGCAATCACGTGGCATGTTCGGCCTTGGAGGTGCCATGGCCATATTATACGGCCAGATAACGACCCACAGGCCTTTCACGGTCATATCCGGCACCGGCGGGCAAGAGGTCCACAGGTATAAGCTCATGATAGACATAAAGGCCAACAAGCCCATAGTGCTCGAGCACGAGGTCCTGGAGAACGACGGGGGCTGGCACGGGACGGTCGTGGAGTTCTGCCTCGAGGGCGATTACTCGAAGGCCTGCCCGAAGGTCATAGAATACCTGAGGCAGACGGCCATGGTGACG
>NJEJ01000032.1 GCA_002255025.1 Candidatus Bathyarchaeota archaeon ex4484_135
GCACGAACTTTCAATTCCCCTGATGGGATTCGGCACCGCCCCCTCTGCCACGTTGCCCTCATCGCTCCTTTCAATTCCCCTGATGGGATTCTGAGGTCCATGGTCTCGCCATAATTGCCCGTAGGAGCCCTTTCAATTCCCCTGATGGGATTCATAACGCCCCTCTCAGTAAGAAAGTCTAAGGCTTTTACTTTCAATTCCCCTGATGGGATTCACATGCTTTGGTCGAATAGCTCGGCCATTAGTCTTTCTTCTCTTTCAATTCCCCTGATGGGATTCTTGGACATCCGCCACGGGTGATGCGGCTGAGATCCACTACTTTCAATTCCCCTGATGGGATTCATGTGCGTGGCAGCCCACGAACAAGTGGTTTGACCGTGCTTTCAATTCCCCTGATGGGATTCAGGACGAGGTTCCCGAGGAGCCCGAGCTTGAGGACGCTTTCAATTCCCCTGATGGGATTCCTCTCAATCTTCGCCACGGCTTTTATCGTCAGAAGTGAGACTTTCAATTCCCCTGATGGGATTCGAGAAGTTCAACATCTGGGCTGAATGCCGGGACCCTGAGCTTTCAATTCCCCTGATGGGATTCTGGCATCATCAATCAGCACGAATGCGTTCCTCACGTTCTCACTTTCAATTCCCCTGATGGGATTCCAGAGACAGTGCTCGCATTTCGGCTCGCCCCAGTGCTTACTTTCAATTCCCCTGATGGGATTCTAAATACTTGAGGGGTAGTGGTGTCCAGGTGGTGGATGGCTTTCAATTCCCCTGATGGGATTCAAGAGCACGCCTGAGAGCATCAGCCGGGCTACTCACGGCTTTCAATTCCCCTGATGGGATTCCGACCCCTTCTCGGGGCCCGTTTGGGTTTTCGGCTTTAACCTTTATAAGTTTTTCGGGTGGCCCCGTGCGGCGCACCCCGACCTGTCCGGACAGAATGGTGCGGAGCCGAAGGAGGAATGAGCCCCTTTCAGCCTGAAAGGCGAGAGGAGCATATTGAGCCGGAGTATATAAATCCGGAGGTTTGCGTGTTATGGCACAAAAAGTGGAGCAGCGTTCTCTCACGGAGCAGGGCCGGGTGTGCATGCGGGAGGCCCCTGCCTCACTCCTCCAGATATTCAACTGGCCTGTAATCTATCACCCCGAAGCCCGCTGTCCGGTTGCCACCCACGTTGGAGTGCTCGGCAAACTTCAGGAGGGCATCTGCTATGCGGGCATACCGCTTGGAGTAGAGGTCGTCCGGCAGGCTGAAGTTCACGGTCCCCACGAACCCCACGGCCCACTTGTTGCTGTCCGGGTGCTCGTATACACGAACCGTCCTTATGCCGCCCGGGAAGCCCGAGATAGCTACTCCCCCAAGTTCTATCCACCTCAGGAAGCCACTGTAGCTGAAGGGCTTGCGGGAGAAAGCCCTCCACAACCTGACCAAGTTCTTGAACATGAGGATTGGCTCGGGGAGGGGCACGAAGCGCTTAAGGCCGAGGGGTAGCCTTATTCTGCGTTTAAGCCCAAGTGGTACCTCGATCGAGGGCGGCGTCGCCCTGAAGAAGCAGGGGGTCCTGAAGCAGATCGAGAAGCGTCTCACGGGCCTGGCCTCCCTGAGGAACTCCGAGAAATCGACTACTCCCACGGACACGCCTGTTAAGGGCACCTCCCTGTCCACGAGCCTTATCCTCGGCGGCCCCGAGACCACGGCCTCTAGGAAGACCTTGGATAACTCGTATTCTAGGACGCATATGCGCAAGCTGGCCACACAGGCGGGGAGCCTCTTATAGACGATCTTCAGCCTGCCACCGCTGTCGGCGAGTATTGGCGTGGTGCTATACGGGGCTATGTCGCCGCCCGAGTGCAGGTAGGCGACCAGATACTCATCGTGCTGCTTGAGGACATCAAAGAATATGCCTCTGCTAGCGAAGCCGGAGTAGCTCTGGAACTCCACGGGCCTATCCACAGGGAACCTCAGCCAGAGCGAGGTGAGGACCATCCCCGTCCCCCACCTCCTCTTGAACTGGGGAGGGCCGTGAGGGAGATGTGCGCTAGTCGCCCCCTCAGCCCGAGTATTAGGTCAGCGAGCTCAGCTGGCCCCCTAGCCTCCTCAGGCAGCCTCCTGACCGCGTCTAACCAGTAGGCCCTTGAGGTCTCCCTAGCGCTCGCTGCCCTGTTGTCCGCGAGGTAGAGGATCCAGTAGAGGGCCATGCTCCTCCATGTGAGCCTGCCTAGCTTACGTTCCAGCTCGCTCGGATTCATTTGGTAGAAGTCCTCGTTGGCAAGAAATGCTAGGACAGGACGCGCGCCTCTCGCCCCCATGTGGTCAACCAGGTTCGCTAGGCCCTCTAGGGCTAACACATACCCATCACGTAGCCTGAAGCCTCTCCCCACGAGCCTCCTCATGCTGCTCGATAAGCTGTCTGTGAGATGTTGGTAAACGCCCAACCTATACAGGTCTCTCCAGTGAGTGGCCTCGTGGTGGAGGAAAGCGGCCCTCGTGATGGTTATGTTCCTACCGCACGCGCGATAGGCCACCACGGCCGAGAGGACGTTATGCCTCAGCCCCCTGAAGCCGTAGCGGGCGTAGGCCTCCGAGAGCTTCCCGACATCGTGGAGCACGGCCAACTTCTCCACGTCAGCCCATGTGAGCCCCATCCTCCGCACGACTTTCTCCAGCCGAGCCCTCATCCTCGCACACTCAAGGGCCGTGAGGGCGGTGTGAGCCACCCAGCAGCCAGCGGGCACCTTGAGCTCGCCCTTCCTCCCGCGCCAGTAGGAGAAGAAGTGCTCCGCCACGCACCTCTCGCAGGGAAGCTCAGCGAGGCCTAGCTCCCGAGCTAGGATGACGCACTCGCGAGGAGGCCTCACCAAGGCCTCACCACCCCAAGCTCGATGTCCCTGATGCGCTCGTAGAAGTCCGGGTTGAGCAAGAAGATGGCCGTCTCAGCTCCCCTGACTACCTCATCCGGTCGGGCCTCGACCTTTTCGACTTGGAGGTATATGCGTCTCTCCTCCTCATCCCGCTTCCCTATCGTGATGTTCAGCATGGCCAGGAAGCTCTTTCCATCCCTCTTGTGCACGAGGGCTGATGGCACTCTGACACGCCCGCCCGGCCGCTGGGCCACGGAGAGGCTGACCAAGTTGGACCTGAAGTCGGACATCGAGACCTTCCATCCTCTCCCAGCCATGAGGGCTTCATACGTGCCTTCATCTGGGGCCAGCCAGCACTTCACCTCCAAGCCCAGGCGGAGCAGGCTCCTGCGTATCTGCCCTCTAGGCCTCATGAAGCAGATGGATCTTTTGAACCCCGTGATAAAGCTCACGACCTTGCTAATCAGCTCTCCGACGCCAGCCTTCTTCACCAGCTTATTCACCACCTCCCGCTTGTAAACGTCCTCCAGCAGCTCCGAGGCCGCCTCAACGCTTAATGCCGCCTCAGCGAGCAAGCCCTCCCGGCCCTCGATGGCCTCTAGCGTGGCCTCGACCACTTCCTCTGGGTAAACGCCTTCACAGGCCTCCTCGTCCAAGAAGATGAGGGCTTCCCCTCGGCTTCCCTCCCTCCTGGCCAGCCTCCCGATGCGCTGCACGAGCGAGTCCACGGGCGAGACCTCGGTCAGGAGGGTGGCGAAGTTGAAGTCCAGGCCTGCCTCCCTTGAGTGCAGCAGGAGCACCTTAGTCCCCTCGGGGAAGAAGCCAGCCTGCCTTAGCTCCCGCATGGCCTGGTAGATGCGCACGGCCCTCTCCACCTTGTTCACGACCACTAGGAGCGGGAGCCTCTTGTCCTCAAGCTCTTCCGCCAGGCCCTTGTCATCCAAGGGCAGAGAGCCCCTGCGTATCTCAGGCGCCTCTATGGTGCCCCTGCTGGGTCTCTCGTCAGTTCTCACCAGCTCCAACTGCTTCCTGCTGCATCTCCTCTCGATCTCCTCCCGTAGGGGCGGGGGCATGGTGGCCGTCATGACCACCAGCTGGGCGCCTAGGTCCAGCAGGCACTTGACGTGCGCGGGGAGGAGGCTGGCCGAAAACCAGAAGGCGTCTTGGAGCAGCTGCACCTCATCCATGACGACCAGGGAGAGCGCCACCTTCCCCATGGGCAGGAGGAGATGGTAGCCAAAGGTCCTGAAGCCGTAGAAGGTGTAGAGCAGCGTGTCGTAAGTCGTGATGGCCAGGTCGCCCTCTAGGTAGGGCTTGGCCGAGGCGAGCTCGCCGTAATCAATGGTTACCGTGGCTGCCCGAGCGCCCAGCCAGGCCAGGCCCTCGGATAGCCTATCCCTCATGGCATCGGCTAGCGAGCGCGTGGGCAGGACGTAGATGAGGGAAGCCCACTCGGGCTCGCCCCCCGCCAGCTGGGCCATGAAGGGCACGGAGACGGCCTCCGTCTTGCCGCAGCCGGTTGGCGCCTCCAGGAGCACTAGCTCCCGGCCAGCAGCGAGGGCCTTCCAGACCTCCTCAAAGAAGCGGTATCTCGTGAGGAAGCGTCCCTTCCGCTCCACTATGGCCCTCACCTGCTCCCAGTAGTTCGGCTTGGGCTCGGCAGGCTGGGCCACCCTCCACCGCCCTCCAGGGCCTCAGGCCGTGAGGAGCAGGCTGGCTGCCTTCTGGCACTCGCGCACTCTCCGCGCAGCCTCTCCCCACAGCTTCCTCTTCTCGGGCTCCCGCCCCGTCCTCATCCGCTCCAGCGTGGAGAAGGCCCCTCTGGCGAAGAGGTAGAGGTCCCTAAGGCTCCTGATGGCCACGAAGTCCAGGAAGGACTCAAGGGCATCTACCTCGCCCGCCTCTATGAGGGCGCGGACGAGGGGAAAGAGCTCTGAGAAGGCCATGAAGCCGCGCTCGTAGAGCGTATCCAGGCCGTGGACGAGGGCCGTGATTTCCAACTCTTGGTAGCCCCTCACCTGTGGGGCCTTCGGCCTGCCCGCGAGGTTAGCACCCAACACGCGCCAGCGGGCCTGGGCCACGGCCATGGCCCTCACTAGGCCGGGCGAGAAGAGGGCTACTACGAGCTTCATCAGAACCCTAAGGGGCAACTGAGCGGCCGCGGCCACAGCCATCAGCTTGCGGTAGAACTCCTCCCAGTCCCTAATGTGATATGCCGCTAACAGGTCGAAGTAGCGGGCATCCGTGAAGCCATCGAAGGCCAGGATGGTGATCACCCTGTTCCACTCTCTGCCGCGCCCGAGGATGGGGAAGGATGCCTCAAGGAGCCCTAGGGCCGCGAGAGCGCAGCAGTATCCACATGCCTTATATGGTGCCTGCGGATATCTGCTCGCCTCGGTGAGATCGCGGTGCAGGTATTTGCCAGCCACGGGCATGAGGGGGAGCTTCACGGTCTTCCACCTCCCACGGCCCTCGCGACCTTCTCCAGCTCGCTCGGCATGCCCTGGCGTGCTCAACCTCCGCAGGTAATCGGCTAGGCCTCCCGTGTCCGTGAGAGCCTGGAGGAAGACGCCTACATCGCCCTCCGTGAAAAAGCCTAGAGGCCCTCTCGTGAGTTCCCCGGCCATCCGGTCCTCAATGTCGGCCACATAGCTAGCTATGAGATCCGCCAGCTCGTCGTAATCGGCTACCTGCACCTCAAGCCTGTAGAAGCCGCCCACGCTCCAGGCCCTGATGAGCTCGGCCGGTATCTCGCCTTCCTGCTGCCCGAGCACCTCACACAAGGGCAGGGTCAGACCGTATAGGATGAGGGTGTCCGTGTAGAGGCCGTGGCCCGGCGTGTAGAGCTCCACGGTCATGCTCTCCCCCTCCCTCGCCTCCTCCGCCTCCTGGCTCTGCCCGTCCTAGGCCAGAAGGTCGTGAGGACCAGCCCGCTCTCGCTCCTGATTACTCGGACGGGCTCCTCGTAGCGCACCTCCACCTCTGAGGGCCTCACCAGAGTTATGAAGCCGCTCTCCACCTTCTCCATCGCTAGCTCGCAGGGGAGCACGTAGGGCCTCATCCTCCTCGCCCACCTCTGCCTCCTCGGCCCTTACCTCTAATACCGTGCAGAGCGACTCAGTATCGCCCAGTCTCTGGGCCAGGTAGAGACATCCGGGATCCACGTCTAGGGCCTCGTCCAGCGCCCAGGCGCAGAGGAGTTCGTAGCCCATCACGTATTCCCGGTAGAAGGCATCCGTGAGCTCGACCTCGACCATCCGCTTGGCGCCAAGGAAATCCCCTGAGCGAGCCGAATCGCTCAGCCTCTCTATGGGCTTGGCCTCCCCCTTGCCCTTAGCCTCGTGAGCTTTGTCCACTACCCTGAAGCGCCTAAGGACGATCGGCGAGACCGCTAGCGGAGGCTGATCTCTGGCCAGGGAGGCCCTAGCGGCCAGAAGCTTTCCCTCTCGCACCCACTCCCTCACGCGCTCAAGCGCGGCCGTGCCCCAGCCCCTTGCCACGCCCAGGCAGTAGGCCAATAGGCCCACCAAGGATGAGGGCTGCGGCACGGGCAGGCTGGACCTGACCTGAAAGGCTTCTGGGTGCTTGATGGAAAAAATAGGGAGGCGGAGGCGGGCTACCATCAGCTCAGCCATGCCTCCACGACCTCCGCTGCCTTCACCACAGCCTCCACGGGCGACTCCACGACCGTAACCACATCCTCAGGCAGGATGGCGAGCGACTTGGCAGGCACATCGCCTACGGCGAAGACCCTCAGGTCCTTCACGAGGCCCGAGTCCAACGCGGCCTTGAGAGCGCCCGCGCTCTCACCAGCATAGTCCTTGAAGAAGCCATGGACTAAGTTGGGCAGGGGCTGCTTGGCCACAGCGCAGATGAGCTCCGTGGTCAGCATCACGGGCAGGGCACGCGAGCTGGCAGCGCCGAAGCGGCCGGTGAGCAGGTCCGCCGCTAGGGCCAGCATAGCGGCCTTGGCCCTCAGCTTACGCTCATCCGGGCCTATGACGGGCTCCACCGGGTTCGCTAGGGGCACGCCCACATAGGCCAGGTCCATCGTGCAGGCGAAGCCGTAGAGGCCGCTTGCATACTCGCGCTTGAAGACCATCATGGCCTCCTCGGCCTGTATTTTGCCCTCCGGCGCTAGGACAACCCTGTTATGTGTGATGGCCGCATATTCAGCCCTTAGGTCCTCGACGGGTAGCATGAACGCAAACTTCACTATGCTTTCACGACGTATCTGCTGGTCTGGCTGAAGGAAGCCGTGCAGGTCCTCGATTGCGCATCGCTTGATGAAGTCCTCCTCCGTTTTCACATCCTTATCCGGCGACCTGAACATCACGAAGCGGCGGCAGAAATCGCAGAGGCCTTGGTAGCCCGCCTCCACCAGCCGCTCCACCGTCTTGACCGCGTGCCAGTGCTTCAGCATGTTGCCCGACACGACCACGTCCTCGGCTATCTCATAGGGCTTCGCGGGATCGCCCGTCCTGCGCACAATATACATCTTGGAGAGGGCCATGTAGTTGCCTACGGCCCCCTCCGCGTTTGCGCTGTGGAGGTTCACAATGGCCCGGCCGGTTACGCGCACATACGTCATGGCCTGCTCACCCTCCTGGGCTCCGGGTGTAGTAAGGCGAAGGAAGCCACGAGGGAGCCCACCACGCGGGGTGCCTTCTCGCTGGCTGTGGCCAGCTCCACGAGTTCCCTCAGGTCCCTATCGTCCACCTCGAAGTCCTGGGGCTGCCCACTCAGCTGGAGTTCTCCCTTCGCCAGGCCCTCCTTCAGCCTCTCTATCACCCTGTCCTTGACACGGGCTGCCTCGTAAAGCGCGTCTTGGAACTCCCTCAGGTCGCGGCAGCGGGCCAGTTTATCGAAGAGGGAGAGGTTGCCCTCGACGACCTTGTAGGCAGCGAGGTAGCGGGTCCAGCGGTCGAGCGCGCGGCCCCTGGCAGTCAGCAGCTGCCTCGCGATGTCTAGGAGCTCTACATGCCTCATCTCTACCACCCGCCCTTAGCTGGTCTGGCAGTGCTAATAAGCTTTTTGGTGCACGGATGGGAAATTCATTATTCGGGAAGTGCAATTTTCTGCAACATCACTCTACATTCCTCAGCATGAGCCCTAGATCCGTAATCCTGAAGGCCCCATTCACGCGCTCGACCAAGCCCACCTCGGCCAGGCTCTTGAGGTGCCTGTAGATGGTGCTCCTCTCCTGGGGGAGGAGACCAGCTAGATCGCCTATCCTATAGGTGCTGCCGGGGCGCATGAAGTCTAAGACCTTCAGCTTGCGCTCACTGACCCTCGGCCCCAGAGCGGCCGCCAGGCGTGGTATCTTGAGGGCCTCCCCCCTTCCCTCCAAGAATACCTCTATCTCTGGGACTTGCTCCCACTTAGTGGTCAGGTAGGCCACGAACACCGCCAATACGAGAGCCCTCATGCCCCCGGTCAGGGAAATCTTCACACGCCTCCCTCTCAGGCCAGTAAACACTTTCTTCACCTGCAACACGGCAGACGTAAAATCGCTCAGATCTATGACGAGCCTACGCAGGCTCACGTCCCTGAGCCTCATCATGCTGAAGATGTTCTGGAGCTCCCTCCAGGCCCTCTCGGCCCTCTCATCCTTGAAGCTAGGCGTGAATACCACGATCTCAGCACCCGGCTCAAAGCCTTCAGCCACATTCGCGGCCACGGCGCTCACGAGCGGGCCAGGCTCGAAGCCCAGCGTCATGACTAATGCGCCCAACCTCCGGCTCATGGAGTCCACCTCGTGAGCACTGTAGCACACAGGATATTTTTCTAATTCCTCATTGTCTACCTGTCAATCTTCCGCTCATATATGAACTCCTCGCCTTCTATGATGAATAATTGGATGGGCTCGCTCGGATTCGCTTTCCCTCTTGGAATCGTTCCCTCTACCTTAAGGTCCTCAGCTCCGCAAATCTTTAAATAGTAGATTTCCCTTCTTTTAGGCCGGAAAGGGTTAATATGACTCGGGGGAGCGGAGAGAACACAGGTTTGCCGAGCTTCTTCCAAGACAACCCGTGGCTTGATATCTTAGCTCAGAGAGGGGTGGAGCTAGCGCCAGATTTCGTGGGCTCAGAGGTGCTTTCTGCTCCTGCGGTTAGCAGGGCCACGCCTATTATTGAGCAGGAGCCCGTAGCGAACTCGCCAACTACTACACTGACTGCTATGTCACCCGCCGCTGGCTTCCCCAGGGAGCTCGTCGAGGTCATCAGAGAGCTTAAGGAGGCCATAATCATGGCTTTATCCGTGAGCCAGCGTCAGGCCACAATAATTCCCATTTACATACCCATCAGCGTTGCTCAGATGGCTCCTCAGGCACCACCTCAAGCTCCTAGCCATGTCCCAGCTGAGACCTCCGGCGAGGTCATCTGCCCTAAGTGTGGCCGCCCAGGGAAGCTCTACGAGCACAGGAGGGGCGGGCGGATCTATATCCTAGTTCTGCACGGGCGTCAGAAGTGCTACCTTGGCCCGGCTGATAAGGTGAAAGTGAATTGGCCTTCTCTGGTCGAGAGGGCTTTGCTCAACAATGCTCAACACGGCCGGGCTGGAATACTTTCACCGCCAGGCCACCGGGCCTCGTCTTGGGTGTTGAGCACCGCTCAACCCTTAAATCTCCCTCAGGGGGCTTTTCTGCTGCTGCCGGGGTGCCCGAGTGGACAAGGGGCGGGCCTTGAGAGCCCGTGGGCCGGAAGGCCCGCGTGGGTTCGAATCCCACCCCCGGCGCCAAAGAACCTAGGCCAGCTTGGCGGCAATCTCGAGAAGAGCCGAAAGCCCTGGAGGCCTTCAGGAGGAGCCTAGCCGAAGGCTTCGGCCCTCTTTCAGGACCTTGAATTCATTGAGGAGCTCTTTTTCGCGGTCCTCACGTCTTCTTTAATTTCCCCTCAGCCTGGCCTCGAGCCCCGCCCTCGACATGCTCTATTGCCGGTGGGCTCCTGGTGGGCTGGTGCCCACTGGCTTGAGCACGGTTGATATTCAGATTGGGGGGTATCGGGGGGCTACGCCCCCTGATTTGTATGGTGCGGGGGGTGGGATTTGAACCCACGCAGGCCTACGCCAGTGGGTCCTAAGCCCACCTCCTCTGGCCCGGGGCCCTCAGGGCCCCGATTGGCCAGGCTCGGACACCCCCGCTCATTTGGGAGCGGTCCAAGAGGGGTCTTAACCTTTTCTTCAATCTCTGGCCGTCTGGCGGGCCGTGCAATATGTAGCCTTTTTATCCTACGGGACTGGTCGTATTCGAGGTGATAGCGTGGCAGAGCTGAACCTGGGTTGGATACCGAGGCACCACGTCAGGGCAAGAGTAGCCTTGACCAGCCTACTCAGGTCGCTGAAGGCCTTAGGCGTGATATGTGCTATAGCCCACGGGGAATGTGTGGACGATTACGACGCGGGCTGTGTACTGAACCTGTTCTTGGTAGCCTCAGATGACCAGAGGGCTAAGATAGTGTCCTCCTGGCTCAGCAAGATGACCCAGAGGTACGAACGCGATGTCGGCAAGGTCCTGGCCTTCACAGTAGTCTCCCTAGACGAGCTAGCTGATTACAATCCCTCAGAGCTGAACGAGATATTGGACACGGGCGTCCACATCATGGGGGACATAGATAAGGGCCTTATAATGAGGAACCTGAAGCAGAAATACGTCTTCATAACCTATGACGCCAGCTACATGACCGTGAGGGAGAGGCTGAGGTTAAGGGATGAGCTCTTCGGCAAAGAGGTCATATTCATTCATGGTTCTGTGCCGAGGAAAGCCAAGGTAGAAGGATTGGTCGAGAAGGCAGGAGGCCTGAGGGTAGGGGAAAAAGCCTTCATAATACCTAAGGATAGAGCCAAGTTAGTGATGGACGAATTAGACAAGAGGGGCATCAGGTACTTCTCGCGGGAGATAGAACTTTCGCTGACCGATATAAGACATCTGAAATCTAGGTCAACGTAAAAAATAAAAGAGGGCTTTTAAGTCCTCTTCTTCAGGAAGACCCTATGTACGGTATTAGTGCTCCGAGCCTCACAGCCCTGTGTATGATGCGTGGTCCTTCACGCTCATACTCCTCACGGGTTATCCAAGACTTCTGGAACTCGGGCAGGGCAGCCAGCTTGGAAGCACCAATCCAGACCGCGTACTGCCTGTTCTCGGGCGTTATTATGTTGACCGTGATCTTCATGCCGGCCTCCTGGAGCATGGCGTTAAGCTCCTTCTCCAGCCTCTCCTTCAAGCCTGGGAACAGGCTCGAGCCGCCCGTCAAGACTATGTTCTCGACCATAGCCTTGCGGACATCTATGTCGCAGGCCATGATGGCGTCGAAGATTATCTCGGGCAGGGAAGGCTCGTCGCGGCCTATGAGGCCAGGTGCGAAGAGCACTTCAGGGGCCAGGAAGCGTTCCTCTAAGAGCGTCACGGTCGAGCCATCCGGGAGCGTGTACTCGCCTGGCTCTGGCTTTAGTACACCCGTTTCCTCGCTCGGTGGGGCACCAGCCACGTACTCCTTGACCCTCTCGGTCTCGCCATAGATGGCCGCTAGGTAGGCCTCAGGGTCAGGGGCGACGTAGCAGAGCTTCTCCTTTATGTCCCTGACGATCTCCTTCTCGGCCGTCGTGGTGAGGGCCACCCCCCTGTGGTGCATTATGAGCCTGGCCAAGTAGTTCGTTATGTCACGGCCGCCTATGTTCGTCCTCTGGATGGCGTGCCTTATGGTGAAGCCCTCGTATATCGGGACAGCGTGGCAGACGCCATCCCCCAGGTCCACTATGAGGCCGGTCATCTTCTCGGCGAAGTAAGCGGCCAGGAGGGCCTGCATTCCCACGTAAAGCTTCGGGATCCTGAAGTCCTCAAAGAGTATCTCAGCTATTCTCTCCCTGCAATTCCTCGGGTTGAGCGGTGGCTCCGTCATCAGGATAGGGTGCTTGGCCGGGTCAACCCTCAGGCACTCCGTGAAGGCGAACTCCAAAAGCTTCTTGAAGCCATCCCAATCTTTTATCACGCCGTGCTCAAGCGGATAGGATATACGCATTATGCCCCTAAGCCTGAGTGCTTCCTCACCCACGTAGTAGTCCTTGTACCTAGGCCCTATCAAGGCCGGCGGGTATTTGGGCCTCCCTATGACGGATAGGAAGACGAAGGATGGCCTTTCCTCATCTGCAAAACCGGCCTTAGTAAAACCGCTGCCGACATCCAAGATTATCGCTCTTTCCTCCGTCCCCATTTCAACCCCCATGCGAGAGGTCATTTTTAAACTGCTTATAAGCCTTTGTGAAAAATGCCGGATATGACGTACCTTTCTTGAGGGTGTTCCCGCTAGGGACTTTCGAATGAGGAGTTATGGAGTTCGATGGGGTGAAGGTCGAGCCTGAGGCGATCTATCCTGCTAGCGTGATAGTATCTTCATTAGGTCCTCAGCAGCCCTCCTGACCTCGTAGAACACAAGGCCTAATTTGGCGTTCTTAGAAGCCAACACTATCAATATGGCCTCGAGGCCCACGTCCGTGGCCAGGGTGTAGCCATCGCTACCGCTTATTATGGTCATCTCGAACTTCCCCCTGTTGAGCTCCCTGTTGACTCTCTCGGCCACGCTGACCATGGCGGCCCCCATGGCAGCTATCCTGTCCTCGGACATCTCTGGTGGCAGGGAGCTGGCCAACATGAACCCATCGGCACTTACCAGGGCTGAGCCCTCGATACCAGGCACACCTTCGAGGCGTTTCAGGACCTGTTCTACCTCATCAGCTCTGAACGTCAAGGCTTAACCCCACGCCTTAACCTAAGGCACGCTAGGATTTATAAGGTATTCTGGCCATGTCCGACATCAGATCCTAAATGGGAAAGCTTAAATAACAGCTACTACCTTCCTCCCGTCCGGAGGATAGATTATGAGGTTTTGCCCGAAGTGCGGCACTAGAATGCAGCTAGCCAAAGAAGAATCCGGTGAATTCCTCATCTGCCCCAGGTGTGGCTACAAGGCCCGCCTTGAAGGCGACTTGCTCGTCCCCGTGGCCAAGCTGCAGAAATCGCCTAGAGACAAGATAACGGTCATAAGAGAAGAAGAGGCCAGGCTCAGGACCCTGCCGACCGTCCAAGTAGAGTGCCCGAGGTGCGGGAACAACCAGGCTTACTTCTGGCAGGTCCAGACCAGGAGCAGCGATGAATCCGCCACCCAGTTCTTCAGGTGCACCCGCTGCGGATACACGTGGCGTGAATACGGTTAGCCTCCCTCCAACTGCCGCGTGAATAAAGTTTAAAACCAGGGATGGGGCCCAAGACGTGAGAAGGGGTGCTTAAGGTGTTCAAGCTCAAGATGGCGAGTGCTAAAGAATTCAGGAACGCTCTCGCGGCCATAGGGACCCTTATAGACGAGGGGACCTTTGTCATAGATGGCGAGGGCCTCAAGCTCAGGGCCATGGACCCGAGCAGGATAGCCATGGTGGACTTCATGTGGGGCCGCTCCGTCTTCGACGAGTACGAGGCACCTGAGGAAGGCGTTAAATTGTGCGTGAACATAGATGAGTTCCAGAAGCTCCTGAAGAAGGCCACCAAGGGGGAGAGCATAGAGCTCAGCTTAGACCAGGCCACCGGCAGGGTGAAGCTGACCATAAGGGGGAAGTACACGAGGAGCTTCACGGTCCCAAGGCTCGAGACGGTCGGGGAGGAAGTGCCCGGGGAGCTGAAGATACCTTTCGACGTGAGGATAACCCTCGATGCCGACGAGCTGGCCACCATAGAGTTCCCGAGGACGTGCGAGGCCGTCATAGATTTCGAGGTGAAGGAGCCCTCGACGGCCATGTTCGACGTGGGCATGCTGCAGAAGATGTTAAAGGCGGGCTCTGCCCTGGCAGACGTGGTCGTTGTGGAGTTCTCCACGAACAAGCCCATAAAGCTCGACTTCAGGCTCCCCTACGAGGGGAAACTCATATTCTACCTCGCCCCCAGGGTAGAGGCTGAGTAGGGTGAGGGGAGGGAGCTGGGCGGGCCTAACGAAGAGAGACTTGGCTAAGTATCCTTTCTTAAAGAAGGCATCCGAATACGTATCTGCCTTTGGCCTCGACCTGAGGGACCTGGTCTCTCCTACCCTCTCCAAGACCCTGGAGAGAGCTCTACAAAGGGTCTTAGACGCCATAAGGTTCGGTAAGGTGAGTCCCAGGCTGACCGATGAGGATGTAGAACTGCTTTCCTTCCCCGTGGCAGTATTGCTCGTCTCCTTAGTCGGGAACGAGTACCTGAAGAAGCGTTATGCCCTGGCCGAGGCCAAGAGGGCAGAAGAACTCCTGGCCTCAGAGTCCCCGGACAAGCTGGCCGTGTTGGCCACTGACCTAGGCTGGGACATAAGGTCCGTTGAGGTGCCCTTTGGGGGCATCTTGTATGAGTTCTCCCTGAGCCTGAAGGACTACCTGAGGAACGCATCGAGGCTCAAGGACAAGAAGTGGAAGCTCGTGAACAGGCTCGTGAAATCGGGCCGTGTCCTGGTCACCAGGCTCGAGGTGGCAAGGCTGCTCTCGGAGGAGATAAGCTCTAAGATAGAGGAGCTGTTGGCCAAAAGAGGGGGCCTGAAGGACTCGATACCAGAGGGCCTGCTGCCCTACGTCGAGCGTATCAGGGAGGCCATGAGCGAGCTGAAGATGGGGGAGGGGCCGAGGCTCGAAGAAGTGGGCGAGGTGCTCTTCGAGGCCTTCCCCCCCTGCATGAAGGCCATATACAACGCCCTGCACGAGAAGAGGCACGTCCCCCACGCCGGCCGGTTTGCCTTCACGGCCTTCCTCCTCCACATAGGCATGGGGATAGACGACGTCGTCGAGCTCTTCAGGCAGGTGGCGGACTTCAGCGAGAAGATAACACGTTACCAGGTGGAGCACATAGCTGGCGAGAGGGGCGGCCGGACCCAGTACACCCCGCCGAGCTGCAAGACCATGCGTTCCTACGGCTTGTGTGTGGGTGCTGACGAGCTGTGCCAGAAGGTGAGGCACCCGCTCACTTACTACATGCGGAAGGCTAGGATGCTGAAGAGGAGGAAGAGGCCCGTCAAGACTGCTGAAGGCGAGGAGGGCGGTCAAGGTGGAGGAGAAGACGGCTAAGTTCCTCAGGTCCCTGTACGCCAGGTATTATGCGTCACACGGCCCCGTGGAGCCAGAGGACATAGGGCACAGGGAGTTCGCCTTCATGACCTTTGGGGAGCGGATGGTCATTAGGCACAGGGGCTTCGGCTCCTACGACGAGCTGAAGGCCTTCATGGCCAAGCTAGGCCCGTCAGATGCCTTTTACTCGTCAGCTTACTTCCAGAGACCCGATGAACCTGATATGAAGGCCAAGGGCTGGATGGGTGCCGACCTAATATTTGATATAGATGCCGACCACATACCGACGAGCTGCAAGGGAGAACACGACATATGGGCCTGTAGGTCCTGCGGCCACTGGGGGACAGGAGAGGCCCCCGATGCATGCCCGAGGTGCGGCTCTAAGGAGCTTGCCGAGCTGAAGTGGATTTGCAACAAGTGCATCTCAGCGGCTAAGGAAGAGCTGATAAAGCTCATAGAAGTCCTAGAGGAGGACCTGGGCGTGGATAGGTCCGATATGGTGGCTTCCTTCTCCGGCCACAGGGGCTTCCACCTCAGGGTCTTCTCGGAGGACCTGAGGAACCTGGGCCAAGACGAGAGGGGCGAGATAGTGGACTACCTAGCGGCCGTGGGCTTGGACCCGGAGGCCTTAGGGCTCGGGCCAGGGGCCAAGCTGGGCCTCGACGAGCCAGGCTGGAGGGGCAGGCTGGCCAAGGCCTTCTACTCGCTCCTCTACAGGGCAGATGAAGGAACCCTCAGGGCCCTAGGGCTCAGGAAGAAGGCCATATCAGCTCTCTTGGCCTCCAAGGACCTGATATTGGACAGCATAGAGCACGGCAGGCCCATTTACCTGCCCAGGGGGGTCGGGAAGTCATCGCTGAAAAAGCTCCTCCTGGCCTGTGCTGAGGAAGCAGCCGTGAAGGTCGACCCGGTCGTCACGAGGGACACGCACAGGCTCGTCAGGATGAGCGGTAGCCTCCACGGCAAGACCGGCCTGCTGAAGGTGGACATACCGCTAGATGAGGTGGAGGAATTCGACCCGTTCTCGTCTGCCCTGGCGTTCGAGAGAGACTGGGCGAAGGTGAGGATAACGGACAGCCTGCCTGTGGTGCCAGCCCTGAGGTTGGCCGACGAGGACTACGGCCCCTTCGAGCCAGGCGAGACGGTAGAACTGCCCCTCCAGGCGGCTGTCTTCCTCATGTGCAAGGAGGTGGCCGAGCTGGCATGATGACTTATGAGGAACTCCTTAAGGCCTGGAGGTCGGAGAGGGAATCCGAGGGCCTCTCCAAGCTGCCCGATGATTTCTACGCCAGGGTGGCGGAGTTCATATCTGAGCTGAGGGGCAGGTTGAAGATGGCCGATATGACGGCCCTGAGGACTAGGCTGGCCAAGAAGGAACTCGAGAACGTGGAGAAAATGGTGAAGGACATATTCAATAGGAGGGTCGAGAAGATCCTCAAAGCCCTGGCGTCCGGGAGAACCCTGGACGTGGAAAAGCTCACGCCCGAGGAGAGGGAGCTTCTGTCCCCGATTGAAGAAGCCTTCACGGCCATGAGGAAGTTCTTGGAGAGCCTGCTCAGGGGCGAGGTCAGGAAGCCCGAAGCGACTAAGACCATCCAGGCAGGACCGTCCAGCAGCGGGAAGTTCATGTTGGTCCGCATTCTGGCCGATGTGCCAGCCATAGTCGGGGCCGACATGAAGACGCATGGGCCCTTCAAGCGTGGGGACGTGGCTTTTATACCTAGGGAGAACGCCATCGCACTAGTCAAGAAGGGGCTGGCGGTGGAGGTGGAGTTGGCTTGAAGGTCCCGAAGGTCATCAGGACCTACTGCCCCAGGTGCAACAAGCACACGGAACACGAGGTCAGCCTCTACAAGGCCGGGAGGCGTAGGGCCCTCGCCGAGGGCGAGAGGAGACACGAGTGGCGTAAGAAGGGCTACGGAGGCCAGAAGTACCCGAGGCAGAGGCGTTTCGCGAAGACGACGAAGAAGCAGACGCTCAAGCTGAAGTGCAAGGTATGCGGCTACGTAAGGCACAAGGAAGGGATAAGGATAAGCAAGCTGGTCATAGAGTAACCTGCCGTCTCCCTGAGCTCCTTCAAGGCATGTATATCAGGGCCTCTACGCCCTTCTCGGAGCAGTAATCCCTTATCACGGATACGGCTGCTTCTACGCCCCTCATTATGCCCTCATACAGCTCCTCAGCCCCTATCGGCCCGAGGCCGAGCTTGTGCGGGTCCCTGACCCACATGCTTATCCTATCGCCCACGAGGGCTAACCTGAGGTGTGGCAGGCCGAGCATTCCCACGAGCTCGGAATGCATGAAGGCATAGCCCTCGGCCCTTATGAAGGCCCTCAGGCCTGTTTCCTCAACCGCCTCCCTTATACGCTCGGCCAGGATGGGCCCATCGCCCGGAAGGGCCGGGACCACTATGCTTATGGAGTTCAGGGCCTTGCACATCTCCTCTAGGTCCAGGTTCCCACCGATCAGGAATGGGCATCAGGCTTATTTAAGCCAAATGACCTAGTCCATTGAACATGACCCTCCACAGGCTGAGGAGCTGGGAGGAGTTCAAGCAGGCCCTCGTGAGGTGCCGTGCAGATTGCGTCTTCTTCGCCATCGAGGACTACCCGCTCGGCAACCCGCCCATATCGCTCAGGCTCCTCTTCACCTGCGGCCGGGACACATACGTCTTCAACGATTTCGCCCGTGGGGACCACATGGCCCAGACGGGCATACCCATACGGGCCGGTGGAGGCCTGCCCTACGTGCTGAAGGAAGATGTAGAAGACTTCCTCAAGCGTGAACTCGGGAGGCCGATACAGGTCGTGGACTTCACCATGACCACCTTCTTATGACCTCGGCTCAAGCCATGAGCTTCTTGAGCTTGGCGAGCAGCTCTCTCACCCTGTCAAGGGCCTCCCTGACCTCGTCCTCGGGTGCCCAGCCCTCGTAGAAGTTGACGTGCATGGAGACGGCCGTCCTCCAGAGGTCCCTTATGGACGGGTCTTCTTCCTTCAGCTTACTCATGTAACGCCAGAGTTCCCCATGGCTGACGAGCCTGCGGCCATCACGCTTGTAGGCCACAGCCCTCAAGGCTGCCGTGGTTGGTGGGCTTTTAATGTAATAAGGCCATCACCATATCATTATGCCGAAGTAGCCCGTTATGAACTTCAGTGACACGTATAGGAAGTAGGCACCGAATATCAGCTTCAGCGTGGTAGGCCTGAACCTCCTTATTATAGCTGCCCCCACCTGGGCTCCCATTATGGTCCCGATGGCCAGGAGGCAGCCCGCCGAGAAGTCCACGAAGCCTTGGAAGAGCTTTATCAGGCCGCCCACCAGGGCGAGAGGTATCATGACGGCCAGAGAAGTGCCCATGGTGATGTAGACGGGTGCCCCGAACAGGTATATCAGGCCCGGGACGAGGGCATAACCGCCCCCGAGACCTACGATCCCCGTCGTTATGCCTATCACGAAACCGAAGGCACCCAATGCCCAGCCAGCACCAGGTATGGTGTTGCCCTCGGGCCCGCCTGGCTTTTGGCCCTTCTTGAGCCAGGGCATTAGGCCCTCGTAGACCATCCTGGCGGCTGGCCAGAGGAACACCACGCCTAAGATGAGGCCGAGCAGCTTCATGGCCTGCTTAGCTATGATCAGGAACAGCCAAGAGCCGAGCAGGACGCCGGCTATGCCTATCCCGCCGAGCCAGCAGGCAGCCCTCTTGTCCACGTTCCGCCTGACGAGGTGCCCGTAGCCGCCCGATATGGCCGTGAACGTGACGGCAAAGAGCGTGGTCCCTATTGCCATGGTGGCTGGGAAACCGCCCCAGAAGTGTATTATGGGCAACATGACGCTGCAGCCGCCCGTGCCGATTATGCCTCCGAGGAGGCCAGCCAAGAAGCCCACCAAGACGTAGACGGCCCCCGTTAAGGGCGTGGTAGGCGGCGTTGGCTCGGCTCTCGGGAGCTGTGGTTGAGCAATCAGGTACCAGGCCTCAAGACCTGCTATGGCGATCAGGAGGACGGCTATCGGCAAGAGGCTAACTGCCCTCTGGCCCCTCATGGCATGGGGGCCTTTTGGAACCCTCTAATAAGAATTCGGTTTATTTCTGAAACTAAAGAGGCCCCTTGTACCACCGGGTGGCCGGGCAGGCAGGGCACTCTCCACGGACGTAGAAATCGCATGAGCCACAGTCCAGGCCGCAGGGCGTCAGCTCGGCTTTTTTCTGCGTGCTGACCCTTATGGGCAAGGCCTCTGGGTACAACAGGTCTTCTATCACGTAGAGCTCGGAACGCCTTATGCCCTCCATACGCCTGAGGCAGCAGGCCCCGAGGGCCATTATCTTGAGCAGGCCGGGTGCCTCAGCCACCATCACGGCCATGAGGTTGTAAGAGCCTATTAAGGTGGTCAACATGACCATCCTGGGGCACTCCTTGAAGACGTGCATTATGTTCAATAACTTGTCGTGCTCTACCTCGCACAGCAGGACCAGGAGCTTGACACCAAGCTTCTCCGGGCTCAGGCTTGCCTTTATGCTCAGGAGGCCCGAGGACAGGAGCTTCTGAAGGTGCTTCTTCACCCCGACGTGCGAGATGCCTAACCTCCGGCCGAGCTCCGTCAGGCTCATGCGGCCGTCCTGTTGGAGGAGCTCCACCAGGGCCTTCCTCTTACCGGCCAGCAGGCCGTGCCTATTCCGTCCGCTGGACATAGCTCAGTTTCAAGATCACACCTATCCCTTATAAGTTTGGTCTATTTCCGGTACCTGATGGGCCTTGAGCGGTGACAGAAGGCTCGTGAAGAGGTTCAGGATCCTCGGGCCGGAGAAGAACCCCCTGGTCCCCTGTGCTGGCGTAGTGGCAGAACTCGACGCGGACCTTAAGGACCTGATGCCCGTCCTCTTCTTGAGGAACGTCGGCAGGGCTTCCTACGTGCCCGACAAGGGCGTCCTGACCATAAGGCACGGCGGCCGCCTCATAACGTTCTACCCCGATGGCAAGGTGGTCGTGGGACGTGCCTGGACGGAGGAAGCCGCCCGTGAGGTGCTCAGGGAGGTCATGGATATGGTGAACGAGGCGTATGGCGAGCTCTTGAGGGAAGGCCCGCCCAGCCAGGAGGAAATCGAGAAGGCCATGAGGTTGAGCTGGCGTGTCCTCTTAGAACTCCTGCCGGGGGAGAACTGCGGCAGGTGCGGCCGTAGGACCTGTCAGGCCTTCTCGGTAGATGTCCTCAGGGGGGAAGCAAAGCTATCAGATTGCCCGCTCCTGAAGGAGAATGCCAAGCTGCTCGAGCGGGCGAGGTCAACTTTGGGCAGGAGGTTAGCTAAGGCCTTAGGTCTCTGAGCTAGCGAAGGGTTTAAATCGGCCCGTTTTCCCGCCCTCAGCCGCGAGATGACCGGTCTTGGAAGAGGACGACTCCGGCTGGCTGGGGAGGCTGAAGCGTGAGCTGGCCTTCGTCAGGGGCAACTTACTCGTGTTGACCGTTAGCTGGACCATCTGGAGCCCCTTCAGCCACGCAGTAGGGGTCTACGAGCAGGTCTACATAATGGCCCTCGGTGCCAGCGTCTTCCTGCTCGGCCTCATGTCGGCCGTCTCGTCCGTAATACTCGGGGTCGTCAGGTTCCTTGGCGGCTACGTGGCAGACCGGTATGGCCGTAAACGCATCCTCGTCTCCATGACCTTCATCTACTCCCTGGCCCTGTTCCTATACGCCCTGGCACCCGACTGGAGGTGGATATTCGTGGCGTCCATCATAACCAGCGTCTGCCTCCTCTACCAGCCCGCCCTATCTGCCATACTGATGGACAGCGTGCCGCCCGAGAAGAGAGGGCTTGGCTTCTCGCTCTCGAACCTCCTGCCCGAGCTGGTTAGCCTGCCAGCACCCTTCTTAGCCATGTACTTGGTCAGGACGCACGGCCTCGTGATCGGCATGAGGATAGCCTACTCCCTAATGGCCATATCGGGCCTCATGGCCGCCCTCGTGAGGCTGAAGCTGAAGGAAACCTGGTCCCCGAGGAAGGAGGCCATGAGGGATTTCCTGAGCGGCTATAAGGATGCCCTGAGGTTCGCCTCAGAGGAGCTAAGGCCCTTCATGGTCATTTTAGGCCTGGTGAGCCTGTTGGCTGGCTTCAACACGGTCACCCAGCCCTTCATCGTCTACTACCTGGGTCTCACGTTAGAGGAATGGGGCCTCCTGTATTTCCTCGGCTCCATAATATGGATAACCGCTCTCCTGCCCGCCGGAGTGATAGTTGACCGGCTGGGGAGGCGTTCGTCCTTAATAGCAGGTCTATTCCTGACCTCCCTGTCTTTAGCAGCATTATCGGGCCTCAAGAGCTTAGGCCTCACGGCTTTCTGGCACATCGCCCTGTCCATGCTTCTCCTCTGGACGAGTTCCTATTTGGCTCATAATGCTCTATCAGCTCTGGAGGCAGATTTAGTGCCCAGGGGCCTCAGGGGCCGTTTATCAGCTTTCCTGGCCCTCCTGACCGATGTAGTGGCTGCCGTGAGCTCGGCCACCTGCGGCTGGCTCTACGAGGCCGTGAGCCCTTCAGCTGCCGCCCTCTTGTGCTCCTTATCCGCCCTGGCCGGGACCATAATGGCTTCCTTGGCCCTGGGGGAGCCGGAGGGGAGGTGGGGGTGAGCAAGGTTTAAAACGCCTGCCCCAGCCGTAAGCAGGGGTTGTGAGGTGGAAGGTGGGCACTTTAACCCGTTCTGAGGACCGTGCCCTCCCGGCCAGCATATCCGATGTTCTGTCTGGCTCGGTGCCAGAGGGCCGGAAGGTGAGGATAAGAGGATGGCTCTCCAACAGGAGGTCGAGCGGGGGCGTAGTCTTCCTCATAATGCGTGATGGGACCGGCTGGCTCCAGTGCGTGGCCAGGAGGGACGTGCTCGGCGACAAGAAGTTGGATGAGCTGGAGAAGCTGCCAATTGAATCCGTCTTGGAACTAGAGGGCTCCGTCAGAGCTGACAAGAGGGCCCCGGGCGGCTACGAGCTATCAATTGACAGATACCGTATCTTGAGCGTGGCATGGCCCGATTACCCGATAGCTAAGAAATACCACGGCCCCGACTTCCTGCTTGAGAAGAGGCACCTCTGGATAAGGAGCAAGAAGATGTGGTGCATCCTCATAGTGAGGTCGAAGCTCCTCAAGGCCGCCCGCTCCTGGCTCGACGAGCACGGCTATGTAGAAGTGCAGGCCCCCATATTGACTGCATCGGCCTGCGAGGGAGGTGCAACCCTCTTCCCGGTCGATTACTTCGGCCGGAAGGCCTACCTGACGCAGAGCTGGCAGCTCTACGGGGAGGCCTTCATAGCGAGTGTGGGCAAGTGCTACACGTTGGCCCCGTCCTTCAGGGCCGAGAAGTCCCGGACCCGCAGGCACTTGACCGAGTACTGGCACCTCGAGGTCGAAATACCGTTCTGCGACTTAAAGTGCCTCCTGAAGGTCATAGACGAGTTCATAACGCACATCTGCCACGAGCTCGCCGATAAGGCGGCAGAAGAACTGAGGACCTTGGGCAGGGACCCAGCCGACCTGGCCCGGGTGGAACCGCCCTTCCCGCGGCTGAAATATGACGAGGCCGTGGAGATGCTCCAGGCCGAAGGAGTCCAGATAGAATGGGGCGAGGACTTAACCTGGACCTGTGAGAAGGTCCTGGCATCTGAGTTCGACGTGCCGTTCTTCGTGACGCACTTCCCGAAGACCGCAAAGGCTTTCTACCACAAGCCCGACCCTGAGAGGCCTGAGGTAACGCTCTCGGCCGACCTGTTGGCCCCGGAGGGCTATGGGGAGATAATAGGGGGCGGTGAACGCATAGACGATTACGAGACCCTGCTGGCCCGCATAAGGGAAGAAGGGCTCGACCCAGCCGATTACGAGTGGTATCTCGACCTTAGGAAATACGGTTCCATCCAGCACTCAGGCTTCGGCCTGGGCGTTGAACGCATGGTCATGTGGGTCTGCAAGCTGGACCACATAAGGGATGCCATAGCCTTCCCACGCCTGGTGAGGCGGAGGTCGTCGTGGTCCACCACGATGATGCCGATGGCCTATGCTCTGGTGCGATCGTGAAGGCCGTCCTAGAGCGTATGGGGCTCAAGCCCAAGCTCGTGTGCCTCGAGAAGCTCTTCCCTGAGGTCGTAAGGCTCCTCCACTCGGGCGGGGGGAAGGCCATCTTCTACTGCGACATAGGCTCGCCACATGCTGACCTCATATCGAGGGCCAACGGGGGCAGGAACCTCACGGTCATACTGGACCATCACGACCCGAGGCCAGCCGACGACCCCATGGTGCTCGACCTGAACTTGGAGCACGTGGGCGTGAGGGGTGAGGAGGAGTTCTCGGGTGCGACATGCTGCTACTTGTTCGCCAAGGCCGTCGACGAGGCCAACAGGAGCCTGTCCTACCTGGCCTTGGTCGGGAGCTGCGAGATACCCGTCGGCTACAAGGGCATAAACGAGCAAGTGCTCGACGAAGCCCTCAGGGACGGCGTGGTCCGGCGTGTTGGCAAGAAACTGGTCATAACGAAGCTCGGTGTGGGCGTCAGGGAACTCTTCTCAGCCCTGCAGGTCCTGGGGCCCGTGGGCTATTACTCTGGCGGGCCCGAGGTCGGCATAAGGGCTGCTTTAGAAGGTCTATCGGGCGATATAAAGAAGTTGGTCAAGGAGCTTGAGGAGAAGAGGAAGGCCGTGAACAAACGCCTCCTGGCCCGTCTTTACAAGCAGGGCCTCAGGAGGTCAGGCCGGATACAGTGGTTCAACGCCGGAAGGGCCTACAAGGGCATGGGCTCCAAGGTCATAGGGACCTTTTGCTCCTACTTATCACACGTGAGGAAGCTCGCAAAGCCGGATATGTTCGTGGTGGGCCTGATGGAGATGGAAACGGCCATACCTGGCCTGGGCGAGCTAAAGGGCCGCTTCTACAAGGTGTCCGTCAGGGCCCCGAGGGACCTCAGGGCCGATATAGATGCCGGTCGGGCCCCCTCAGCCGTCCAGCTCCTTAAGGAGGCCACCGAGGGCTTCGGCATAGCCGTTGACGGCCACGCTTACGCGGCCAGCTGTGTCATACCGGCCGATAAGGTGGAGGAGTTCATAAGGAGGGCATCTGAGGCATCCGTGAGAGGAACCTCAGCCACCGGCTGATAGGCCAGATGCCCTCGGGCAGAGCGGGTCGGGTGCCCTCAGGTCGCCCTCCAGGAGGATGGCCCTGGCCAGGCAGCCCCCTTGGCAGAAGTCCCTTATGGGGCAGCTGCGGCAGGGCTCCATCTCGTCAGGCCTCCTGTTGGCTAGGAACTGGTCCCTGAAGGCCTCGTACTTCCTCCAGGCTTCTTCAACGCCTTCCCTGACGTTGGCCACGCGGAAGTCCAGCGTATCGCAGAAGAGCACGTCACCCTGCGGGCTTATGTCCATGACCCTGTCCGAGCAGCCGAAGACGTAAATACGCTTCGACTTGACCAAGTCGGCCACGAAGGGAGCACACCAGACGCACGCTCTGTAGCCTATTTCCTCGACGGCTTCCTCGACGCCCGACATGCACTCCGCCACCTGGCCTGGGTTGGGCATGAGGGCCCTGCCCTCCCGGGCTGCCCTGCCGGCCGGTATCAGGGGCAGCAGTACGGCCTCGGAGGCCCCGAGGGCCTCGCAGAAGAGCACGTGCTTCCTCCCGAGCTTGTAGGTCATGGAGGATATGGTCATGATCACGGAGAACTCCACGCCGTAGCTCCTCAGCTCGGACAGGCCCTTTATCGCCCTACGCCAGGCCCCGGGCCCCCTTATGGCATCGCAGACCTCCCTGTCCGGCCCATCTAGGCCCACGAAGGCGAAGGCATCTAGGGACCTCATGGCCTTGGCCACACGCTCGTCTATGAGGATGGCGTTCGTGGTGAAGCTGACCTTCAGGCCATCTTGAACGGCCCTTTTGGCTATCTCGAAGATGTCGGGCCTCAGGAGGGGCTCGCCTCCCGTGAAGGATACGTGGACCACGCCTAAATCAGCTAACTCATCTACCATCTTGAGGGCCTCTTCGGTCGTGAGCTCCGCCCCCTTGAAACGCCCGGCTACGTAACAGTGCCTGCAGGCCAAGTTGCACCTCGACGTGCAGAGCCATATGGCCAGGGTGGGCCACATACCCTCTGGACCGAGGGAGGACCGGGCGGCCAGGAGTTAAAAAGGCTGGTGCCCACGTGGGGGAGGGAGATGCCTTGGACACAGAGCTAATAGTCATCGGAGCTGGCCCCGCAGGCCTCAGCACGGCCCTCTACGCCGCCAGGATGGGCCTTGAGGTCCTGGTGGTCGAGAAGGGCCTGGCCGGAGGCCTCATGCTCGAGATACCGCTCATAGAGAATTACCCTGGCTTCCCGAACGGCATAAGCGGTCAAGAACTGGCCAAGCTCATGGTGGAACAAGCAAAGGTCCATGGAGTCGCAATAAGAGAGCTCGAGGAAGCCATCGAGCTAGACCTGAAGGGAGACGTGAAGACCGTTAAGACCAATAAGGCCTCTTATGAAGCTAAGGCCATCGTGATCGCGACGGGATGTTCTCATAGGGAGCTGGGGGTCCCTGGCGAGGAGGAATTCAGAGGACGAGGGGTGAGCTACTGCGGCCTCTGTGATGGCCCCTTATTTAAGGGGAAGCGTGTCTTAGTAGTCGGCGGCGGAAATGCGGCTGCCACAACAGCCCTCTACCTCTCCGACCTAGCCTCTGAGGTCCTCCTGGTCCACAGGAGGGATACCCTGAGGGCTGAGGAAATACTGGTCAAGCGGTTGGCCGAGAAAGGCGTGAAGTTCGTCCTGAACTCCGTCCTCACGGAGATATATGGCGATGAAGTCGTCAGGGGGGTGAAGATAAGGGACCTCAAGACGGGCGAGGAAGGCGAGCTCGAGGTGGATGGCGTCTTCATCCAGGTCGGCGAGGTCCCGAACAGCGAGCTAGCCGCCAAGGCTGGCGTCCAAGTGGACGAGGGGAGCTTCATAATAGTCGACGTGAGGCAGAGGACTAATTTACCCGGCGTTTACGCGGCAGGCGACGTGACGAACTACCCGGTCAAGCAGGTCGCAACGGCCGTCGGCCAGGGCGTGACGGCCGCCGTCGAGGCCTACGGCTTCGTGAAAAGGCCTTACTGGTTCAGGTGAACTTCACGCCCAAGTTGGGGTTCCCGATACGCTTGCCCATGCTTATCAACAGGGGCGTCAGGGCCTCAAGGACTCTTGAGTAGGCCAGGGGACCTCCGTCTAAGGGCCTGAGGTTCGGTATGTCCTCCACGAGTTCCATGACCAGTTCTTTTGCCCCCTCGTCATCCCCGCAGACGACTACATCGCCCTCTATGGGCTCTGGGATGGCCCGGAGGAGGCTGGCCGAGACCGTCTGGAAGGCACTTACCACCTTAGCCTGGGGCAGGAGGTTGGCCATCAGCTCGGCTGCCGAGCCCTCTGGAGGCAGGTCAGGCATGAGGCCAACTTTGGTCTTCTTCATGGGCGCAACAGGGCTCAGAACCACGGTCCCGGGCCTTATCCGGTCCTTAAGAGCCTCGCAAGTGGGCCTGAGGCCCTCAAATGGTATGGTGAATACCACCACGTCTGCCTCCCCTACGACCTCCTGGTTTACGCCGTGGCCGAACTCGTAATCGGCCCTGAGGGGCCTCAGCGTGTCAGACAACTCCCTGGCTACCCTCTCGGCCTTCTCAGCCCTCCTTGAGCCTATCAGGACCTGGTGGCCTGCGAGGGCCCACCTGAGGGCCAGGCCAGGCCCCTGATTACCTGTCCCGCCCACCAAGGCTATTCTGAGCTTTCGGCTCCTCATCATCTCCCCTCCTCGCCTCCCCCTCCTCCCTCGCCTTTTAAAACTGGAACCACTCTGTAGTACTCCGATATATAACCGGGCTTCTTCACGACCTTTATGCCTTCATAATCCACGTGGAGCATCCTTATCTTGTACTCGCCCGGGTCCTCGCCACGCCTCTTTATCTGCTCCCGGAGGCAATTTATCAACTCCTGAACGGCCCACTTGATCCTTGCCCTGGCCCTCTTATACCTAGAGCCGTAGACCTTGTACATCCCCCTTATCTTCGACCTCACGTAGTAATCTGCGTATAGGACGACGTTCGTAAATATTACGGCCGCTATCAGCAGGATGCCGAGGTTGAGCCACCAGAAATACCTTATGAGTATGTCCTTCACGAAGTTGAAGCTATGTGCGGCCACCAACAGGGCGGCCAGGGCCGCCACGCTCAGGTAAGCGAAGTGCTTCAGGGGCGGAAGGACCTTCATCCACTTCACAAGGCTCTTATTCGCCATGGGGACGAAGGCTATCTTTGATATATCGGTCCTCACCTTCTTCCAGACCTCCTTTGCCTTCCTGACGCCTGAATCATCTACGGCCTTCTCTAAGATAGCCGGGTCAACACACCTGAACTTCCTATACTCGTCGAGCCAGCTTATGGCCCTGGCCAATTCCTCGAGATTGACCTTGCCAGGCGGCCTGGCCTTCCTAGGCTTCTTGTATCTTACCCTCCTCCAGACCCTGCTCAAGCACACCACCTTGACCTGTTTTTCCATAGATCATTCTACGGAGAATACTTAAGGATTACTCATTCCCAGAAGTTTACGGATCTGCTGGAGGATAAGATACAGGATGTTCAAGGACCTCATATTCAACCTAGCGGCCATAGTCTGCCCGTGTGAGGCCTGACATCTGGGAGAGAGGCCCCAAGCTCAGCATAGGGCCCGTGCCCGTGGAGACGCTGACAGGCATCATATCCCTGCCGTCCATACTGATATGCTACGGCATGAGCTGGTGGGGCATGGTGAAGTTGGGCGTGCTGGGCCTCTACTGGACGCTCATAACGGTGCTGAGCATGACCGTGGCAGGGGCGTCTCCGTCAAGGAAGTGTGTACACGGAGATACCGCCTGCTAAGCCTGGCCTCCACCTCCATCATTTTTATTCCTACCATAAGTATTTCCCAAAAGCGAGTTACGGCTTCCATCTGACTCCTTATAAAGCTTTAAAAGAACGTGGGGAAACACCTTTGGTCCTTTCCGTAAATCTTAAATAGCGAGGAATACCAAAACCCTCCCTCTGGGAGAAAGAATGGGTGAGGAAGGAGTAATCTTCGTCAGGAAGGCCACTGGCCTAGTCAGGGAGGTCGGCTGGTTCACCTGCATGAGCATGGCCCTCTGCCACACCATAGGCGGGGGCATTAACTTCTACAGCGTCAAGGCCATCTACGCCAA
>NJEJ01000033.1 GCA_002255025.1 Candidatus Bathyarchaeota archaeon ex4484_135
CTTGGTAAACTCTACAGCCTTATAAATATTATCTAATTCTCATTCTGCGAGGAGGGATGGACTGGCTTTATAAGTATGCCCTCTGTTACCTCGTAGACAATGAACGTGGCGGATCAGGCGGTGGAGCTGGGCATCTCATTATGAAGAGCCATTTTATCCGACTCTTCACGCGCTTCCCTCGTTATACATGATTTCCTGAGGACTCTTCATACTTATTCCTTCTTTTTAGCGAAGCCAAGGATCTCGAGGTACCTCAGTATGTCTAAGACTTCTTCGTAGGTGATATCGAATCCTGCTCTCAGGCCCGAGGTTAGCTCCTCGACCGTCAGACCTCTGTTAAGGTTGGCTACCATAGTCCTGACAAGGGCGCTTCTTCCTGAGACGTACCTGAGAGCTCTCCACGTCTCCTATACTCGGGTTCAGCTCATATATTACCTCCTCAGGCTTTTCCTCAACTGATGCTACCGCTTCCTCTAGCTCCTCTCTGAACTCGCTTATTAGAGCTTGGGCGCAAGTCAGCATAATACCGGTGAGGCACCTATCGTCATTATAGAGATTTGGCACTTATTGGTCTCTTCACTTATCCCATCAGGTTATCTTAAGCCTATCAGCAAGCCAATTCTCTAATTCCGATAGATGCTTTAGACCCAATAAGAAAGCCCTCTTAGCCTTTATCACCGATAAGCCGTGATTAATTTTAGGGGAGAGGCCTGAAACACACACGAAGACATCATATTTAAGGCCGATCTGTTCGAGTAACGTGGTCTTATGTATTAGTTCCTCATTTAATACGGTTTCAAAGTCGCTCTGACGTGTTACCTCCACGATTATGAGCCTTTTGTCCTTAGTTATAGCCAGAACGTCAATCTGAGCACCTCGTTTAACGATACCGTTAATTACTGGATTTACCTTCTTATGAATAAACACCTCTTCCACATCTTCTAACTGTGCGAGGGTATAACCTACAATGGCTTCTGGTAAACGCTCATCTTGTATGAGAGCTATTAAATCGCTAGGAGCGTGTATATTTATTCTATGCAGTATAGTTCTTCCAGAGCATTGATGACACCTCTCAATTAAGGAAAAGTCCTTGGTATAAAGTAATGTCGCTTGAAACGGCATTGCTAACTGTTTCCTAAGAACACATTCGAGACATACAGCATTATACGAAAGCGGTATGATATTTCCTATTCTTAATAACGTTTCACTTATTTTCTGCACTGAATTCTCGGCTATTTCTAACAACGTATCTCCATTTTCCTTAGCCTCTTTAAGCACTTCAATACCGGATATTAAAGGGAGCTGACGAAGTAAAACTTCAAAGATCTTTCCTAAACGATCATGGTGTTTCCTGAGGATCTCATCAAATGTGCCACGAGTAGCTGGATTAGTTATTAAATTATCAAGACGTTCTAAGATAACCTTAGGCTTTTTAGGAAGTCTCCCTGTAGTTAACATAGATCTAAAGGAAGGATCTTTCATCAGTTCAAACATAAAGAGGCCGAACGTTTCAGCCTCTAACTTAAAGACATCATCTGCCAGAGAATCGATGTCCTTTTGAGCTACTTCTATAGGGGCGTACACGCTCTTATCTCTCTTAAATATTAAATCCACGAATTGTTCATCATACGGAAGGAGAATGGGAAATGAGGCAATTAACGGATTGTATATCCATGGCACTCGTAGAATCTCACGTTTCAAAAAGAAGAAAACTCGTGCGACGGGATCTATAGTGGCTAATTCGCATAATTTAACAGGACACGAGTCAGGTTTAGAAAAGGGGTAAAGAGCTCGCTCATGCTTAGTGGGGTGGATCCTTAGTTTAAGTCCTTTAACCTCTCGCTCTTCGATAGAGGCGCCAGGCGTCAGATAGGATATGATCTTCTTATTCATGGTACCATCCTCCGGTGTTCAACATATCGTTTCCCCTCCTCGGTGATTATCACATATGTTTCGTAAGTATCGTCGACCTTTCGAGACTCTAATCTCACGAAGCCAAAACCCGCTAAGTAATTCAAATAACGCATTATGTCGTTGAATATCCGCTGAGGCTCTTCCCTTTTATACTCTGCATATTCTTCAACTAAATCATATGCTGAAATTTCCGCATTGCGCCGGGAGATGAAGTTTAGCAACTCGAATGCTTTCTCATCCAAGCTTTCACCCGATCTCTCTTCTTAACAAGAGTATTTAAAGGTTGAGGTTAATGCTTTGAATACGAAGGGAAAATTAAACTGGCCTTATGAGTATGCCCTCCTCCCTCTTCTCCAGTAACACGATCCTATTACGAGAGAACTTCTCCCTAACCCACTTAGGTGGGATGGTCACGAAATACTGCTCTTGGACACGATTGGCCCTCCATACCCTGATCTTCCTCAGGCTGTTAAAAATGGGGGCCGAGCTATGGCCCCCATTTTCAACTTCCCCTTCATCGCCCTCGGGGTCTCATTGGCATCTGGGGCCATCAGGGTGGCCTGAGCACCCCTCATACCCAGGTTGATAGCGGCTATCAGGTCCCTATCCCCCTCAAGACTGCAGACAGGGCATTTGAGACGCCTATTGCCCATGCTCCTTAATCTTGAGCCACAGTTTGGGCATATGGATGACGTGCCTCTCGGGCTCACCTTGAACACGGGAACGCCATATAGGTGTGCTTTCCACTCAATCCACTTCTGAAGCTCACGGTAAGCCCATAGCGCCAGTCTTGCCCGCCATGTTCGGGCTGTCCTGCCCTTCCTATTGGCCTCTTTCAGGCCCGTGAGATCCTCAAGCACTATGGCCCTGCGTGCTTTGTAAGCGTGCTTGGCTGCCTCTAAGCCTATCTTACGACAAGCATCTATTATGATGTTCCTCGCCCTCGCCCCAAGTGCCTTTATCCTGCTCCTCACGGCCCTTATGTAACGCCAGCTCTTGCGATGCTTCTTTTGGATACGCTCGGCCTCTATCTTGAGGCCGTGAGCACGTTTGAAAGCGTTTAGTTCAAGCCTTGTGCCATCCGACATAGTGATGTTCGTGTAGTTCACATCTACGCCCAAGATGCCCTCCGGCTCTATGAGCGGAACCTCATGCTCCACCACTACTTTGAGCCATAATCGTCTGTCCTTGAAGACTAAGCGTGCTTCCTTTGGCTTCCAGCCTCTATACTGTCCGTGCCACCGCTCCACGTAGCACAACTTGTAGGTCCTCCGCCCATCAAGAGTAAGGATACTTACCTCATCGTGAGCCTTGAACGTATAGGAGTTTTTTGGCGTGAGAACCATCCAAAGGCTACGGATGACGGGTCTTCTGCCACGCTTTGGGTTCTTGAGCCACCCTTTCGCTATCCAGATGCCCTGCCTGATGGCGTCTGTGGCCAGGCGAGCCGGGAGACCGTAACGCTCCCTGAGCAAGCGGTAGAGGGCGTGGTGAACTTTCGCCAGCCCTGTCTGCCGTGTCCTTATGACGTAATCTACTACGTGTCTTACGGCTTCACGCCACACACGCATGGTCTTGAGGAGGATAGAAACCCGGGTGGCTCCCTCAGGAGCAACCTTCATGGCGAAACTCAGGGTTGCCTGAACCCTCACTGAGAGCCACCAAGAAGACTTCACGTTAGGATATTTAAGCTTATCCCTGCCCAGGTCTATAACCTTCCTTAGCCTGTCCCCTAAGGCTTATATACCCCCATAGGGATATAGGCCCCTGGGGACCTGCATGGCCGAGGTCGGTGAGGTCCTTACGGCCAGGGAACTCCTAGAGCTCTTGAGGGACGCCGAGGATCTAGGAGCCCATAAGGTCCTGATATGGCTAGGCCAGGCTCTAGACAGGGCCAAGGATCTAGAGGACGTGAGGGCTGCTCTATGCCAAGCTGAGGCAGCTCTTAACGAGAGCTTTAGCCACCGCTGGGCCGTGAGCCATTTCATATTTGAGCCTCAGCCAGCCAAGCGGGTCCCCATCATAATCCCCAGAGATCTCTGGGACCAAGTGAAAGAGGTAGCCTCAAGGCTTGGCCGTGAGCCTGAGGACATAATAACCGAGGCCGTGAGGGAGCTGGCTGCCAGGCTAGAGGATCTCATAGAGCCAGATGAATCCGAGGCCCGGCCCCAAGTAGCCTGAGTTCAGGAACTCCTAGCCAGCCCCAGGTCCTCCATCTTATTTTTGGTCTCAGCCCCTCTTTAACATGCCTATGCCCAATTAGCCTTATATGCCCCAGAGGGATATAGGTCCTTGGGGGAAAGTATGGGCCTAAAGCTCCCCTTAGGTCAGAGGACTAGGGAGCTCATTAAGAAATACTTAGCTGGGGAGCCCTTAGAGCCCAAGGAGCACATGACTCTCTATAAGATTAGGCGAAAGTTGGCCGAAACGGATCTAGAGCTTATAGAAGCTGACTTAAAGCTCTTGAAAGCCTTTCAGGCCCGGCCTTTCAGAACTAAGGCAGCTAGTTCCTAAATCCAAGTTAGGATGAGGTAATGAGCGTTTCTCATTTTTCAACACCCTTGCTCCTCGTTGAGGCCGAACTCGGCCTTGGTGGCCGGGCGTCTCCTAGTCCCCCTCTTGACACCCCTGAGGAACCTGAGGATAGGGGCAGCTGCTACTGCGAGCCTTATGTCCTCGTCGTCTCCGAGACTGACATCAAACTCATCGAACACGTAGCGGTCGACCTCGAAGTGCACCGCCATCATGCGGCTCGGGTCCATTTGACGGACCTTGATGCCCCCGTAATCAACGATGATGGTGGGCTCCTCATGGACCACCTTGAGGGCTTCAAGCCAAAGGCGGAACTCGTGGGCCTCGGCTATCACGGCCCTGAAGTATTTGCCTATTAGCGGCTCCGGCCACTTGGGCTTTGACCGCTTTATCACTTGGCTCTCCATCCCTACCGTCCCTCGTTAGGCCTAAGGACGAAACTCTACATAAGGATTTGATTGAGAGAACCCTATCTCTGGCTTATTTCTGGCGAGTGGCTCTAAGTGAGCATGTCTTTATGTAGAGGTATGGCCACCTTAACGGTGAAGGTGGTGCGGATGAGCGGGCCGGACCTCACGGGGCTCCCGGAGTACTTCCGTGATAACCCCTGGGTCGAGATCTTGGCTAATAGGGGCCAAGAAGACCAGGCCAGTATGGGTCCCGTAAAGGTCCCCGGGGCCTCAGAACCCCCCGCACGATCCATCGTCACGGCTCCTGAGGCTCAGCCCGGTCCACCTAGCCAGCCCTCACAGGCCCCGAGCGGTCAGGAGTTCCAGCAACTCATAGGCGTTCTGGCGAAGCTCGTCCAGGGTCAGGTAGCCCAGGCTAACGCTCAGGGCCAGCCGATGGTCATGGTCATCCCGATAGTGATACAGGTGCCCTATCCCTGGCCCGTACAGGCCCAAGGCTATGAGATAGGGGGATGCGGGGGAGTGCTACGCACCCCCCGCCCTAATAGTGAGTATGCGAACTGCGCTCTTCTAAGCCCCAGGTCCCGGGTTCAAGTCCCGGCGGGCCCGCCAACCGTCAGGTAGCTGGCAGTTAATTCAACGTCGGGAAACCGGGACCTATGGGGCCTCGGGAGAGGGCGGTCATCATTAGCAGCGTATCTCGATTTCCTCATCGGCCCCGCTCAGGCGTCTTTAACGTCCTTATTAAGGGTTCCTCAGACCATGTCACAGGCCTCCCGGACTCTCCTTAGGCATTCCATGGCGGTCCCGTAAGTCGGGAAGCCCCTCAGGCCGCACTCAGGCCCCACGAAGAGGATCCTATCCGGGCCCAGCGATTCCACTATGGCCCTTAGCCTGTCCGCCATGACCTCGACGGGCTCCAGGAAAGCCGTCGGGTCAAGCCTCCCGGACCTTATGGCCTTCCAGGCCTCGCCGACCTCCTCCATGAGCTCGTGCTCGCTTAAGCCCGGACGCTCAGACCTTATGCGGGCCGATATGAGCTCGTCGAAGTCCGTCTTGCAGATGCTGGCCCTCACGAACTTGTCCTTCTCCTCTAAGAGCCTCCTGGTCTCCTCGAGCTTGTAGAAGGGGTCGTCCACGTGGGATTCGATGACCTCAAGAGCCTCTACTTCCCAGAACAGGCCGTCCGCCGTCGAGTGGAGGTGGATGCCGGTCCTGGCACCCAGGGACCGAGCGGTCCTGAGGGCCTCTTCCCAGGCCTTCAGGAGTGCCTCGCGGCCTTCGGAGCCAGGTTCCACGAGTAAGTCATCTACGGTCCCGAAGGTGGGCTCGTCCAGGACCAGGAGCTCGACCCTGAAGTGCTTGTCCGAGACCACGTTGGCTTTCACGACCTCTGACAGGACGTGGCCCAACCGCTCGAAGAGGCCGGGGCTTCTGAAGGCGAAGGAGAAGGACAGCGTGTGAGGGCCAGTTATGCAGACCCTGAGCCGTACGGCCTCTAGGCCCAGCGATTCGGCCACTTGGCGTGCGTGCTCGCGGGCCACGAGGACCTCCGGTATCCTGGGGTCCTTCACCTCCAACCTCCCGATTTCCACGTAGCGGCCCTCTAGCACCTCGAGGCCCTTAAGCATGGTCAAGAACATCTCGTTCATGTCCCTGAACTGCGGGTAGGTCGGGACGTCCATGCCTGCCCTCATCTTGTCCATAAGGGCCCTGATTATCACACGTCTGAACTCCGTGGCCGGGCCAGAAGAAGACCTCCCCGGGCTAAGGACATCTTGAGCACCACGCCTTATGAGGGCCTCGTCAGCGATTAGGGGGAGGCTACCGACATCACAGGCTTCCAAATCACCACCAGGTCCCAGAGGGCCCGGAGGGTATTTTATGCTCGCCCCAAACGGGAGGGGGTTTAAGATATCTTCTTCAGCTGCTTCTTATACATCTCTATGAGTTCCTTCTCCGTAGTGGCGTCCTCGGGTGCCTTATCGAACCTTATCCTGCCCGTGAACTTCGGGAACCTGAGGGCCAGGCCAGAGCCCTCCCTTATGGCGTTCATGCCGCACGGATAAGTAGGCGACAGCGTTATCTCGGCTGCCACGACCTCTATGACGATCTTCGGCACGAACCAGACGTCGGGATCCGTCAGGCTGACGACACGCGGGTGCCTGTGCGGTATCTTAAGCGGGTCGAGGAGCTCTTTGAACCGGTCTAGGTCTTCGTCCGTGAAGCCTGTCCCGACCTTGGTTGTGGCCTTGAAGACATCGTTCTCGGGATCGTAGGCGGCTAGGAGGAAGGCACCGTACTTGCCAGCACGGCGGCCGCGGCCGTGATAACCCCCTATTATGACCAGGTCAATCGTGTCCGTCAGCTCGGCCTGGTACTCACGCTTTAGCTTTATCCAGCTGAACTCGCGGGCACCTGCCCTGTACGGTGCCTTAAGGTCCTTAACCATGAGGCCTTCGCAGCCCAGCTGGACGGCTTCCTCGAAGAACTTCTCAAGCTCCCTGGGGTCGTCCGTTATTATGTTCGGTATGACTTTCACCCATTCGTCCTGTACTATTATCTGCTCGAGGAGCTTCCTGCGTTCTATGTAAGGCTCCGTGGTCACGTCCCGACCGTCCACGTATAGGACATCGAACATGTAGAGGGCGACCGGATATTCCTTGGCCGCCTTCTCTATGCCGTACTTGCGCCTCCTGTGCATCAGCTCCTGGAAGGGCAGTAGGTCGCCCGTGTCTGGGTCAACGGCACAGGCCTCGCATTCCACTATGGCCTGCTTGGGCTTGATATGTGTCCTGGCCAGCTCAACGGCATCTGGGAACTGCTCGGTCAGGTTCTCGAGACGCCTGGAGAATATGATTATCTTGTCGCCGTCCTTGTGTATCTGCATCCTTAAGCCGTCCATCTTCCATTCTGCCGAGGCCTTCCCGAGCTTCCTTATTATTTCCTCGGCCGTCGGGAGCCTCTCGGCCAACATGCACCTTATCGGCCTGCCGAGCTCTATCTTAAAGCCCTTCACGGCCTCGAGGCCCTCTTTAGCCACGGCCTTGGCCACGGCCCCGAGGTCGCTGCAGAGGTTGTAAGCACGTTCCAAGATGTGCCTGTTCTCCCTCGAGCCGGTGAAGGCCTCAGCCAGTGCGTCTAAAACGGTCATGTCAGCTACGCCGAGCCTCAGGCGGCCCGTAACTATCCTGATTATGTACTTCGCCTCGCTCGGGCTTGCATCGGCGAGCAAGCCAGCCAACAGCTTTACCTTCTGATCGATAGAGCCCGGGCCAGTGGTCCTCGCTATCTTGTCCAACGTGGCATAGACCCTCTCGACCGTGAGGGGCTGCGAGAAGAACGTCAGCTGGGTCCTCTTGGACAACAGGCGTTCGGCAGCCTTCCCGAGGTCCCCTAGCTCCTTGTAGGTTTCTTCTACTTCCGAGAGCGGCTTGCCCGATGCCAGGCTTATGGCCCTCATGGCCAACTTGTCGGCCACGCCCAGCTCGGGCATGCCTAGGTAATCCGGGTACAGCTTGCCCTGGGTCAGGTAGATAACCTTATCTATCAGGTCAGGAGGCGTCTTCTTGAAGAGTTCGACAAGATATTCCATCATCTCTAAACGTTTCGTAGTAGCCTCTATCTTCTCAAACGCCTCCGCCAGCACCGAGAACTCCATTTACTATCCCCAAGGGCACGGGGAAGCCGTGGCTTTTAAGGATTTTCTACGGCCCTCATAACAGCTCCGAGATGTCCTTATAAATAGCGAGGGAAAAGCTAGAAAAACATATCGAAGAAGAAGACCTCGGCCCCTTACAAGCAATATTCGGATTTTAGCGGAGGCCACGTAGGCTTAAATAGGGGGGTTTAATACCCCCCTACCACGGGGGTGAGATCATAGTTGGTCCCGAAAGGGTTAGGCCGCCACCTCATAGTGGAGATGTGGGGTGTCGACCCAGCCCTGCTCGACGATGAGGAAAAGCTACGCAGCGTGCTGCTCAAGGCAGCCGAGGTAGCCGGAGGTAAGATCATAGGAGTCCTCTTCCACAAGTTCGAGCCCCAGGGCGTGACGGGCGTGGTGGCCATAGCGGAGTCCCACATATCCATACACACCTGGCCTGAGCACGGCTACGCGGCCATAGACATATTCACGTGCGGCTCACACGTCGACCCCTGGAGGGCCTTCGAGTACAGCATGAAGGAGCTAAAGCCTAAGAACGTGAACGTCTTCGAGATAAAGAGAGGCGTGATGGCAGGAGAAGGTGAGGAGTTTTGACTAATAGGGCTGGGCCCGCTGGGGCCAAGGGGCCTTCTCTGGTCCTCAGGCCAGACGGCCATATTGAGCGTTGGTTCCTCGAGAAGCACGCTAAGTATACTGGCCACCTCTACGGCGTGAAGAAAACGCTCTTTGAAGCCGTCAGCCCCTTCCAGCATATAGAAATCGTGGAGCTAGCTCACTTCGGGAAGACTCTCATCCTCGACGGCAAGATACAATCTTCCGAGGACTCTGAGTGGATATACCATGAGACGCTCGTCCACCCAGTCATGGTAGCTCACGAGAAGCCCGAGAGGGTCCTCATAATAGGTGGTGGTGAAGGTGCTACGGCCCGCGAGGTCCTCAAGCACTCGACCGTGAAGGCCGTGGATATGGTCGAGATAGACATCATGGTCTTCCAGGCCTGCAAAAA
>NJEJ01000089.1 GCA_002255025.1 Candidatus Bathyarchaeota archaeon ex4484_135
TCTACTTGGAAGAGGCGTCCTTCTGGCGAGAAGACGGTTATGGCCCTGTCGTAAGCTCCTGGCATGGCGAATGCCACAGTTGAGCACCTCCACTCCTGGGACTTAGGGGAAGCCGGGCTATTTTAAAACCTTTGCGTGAGCAAATCGGCCCTGCTGATGAGCTGAGAACTAAGGGCCCAGTTAAGGATTATACCTGCTCGTGCTACAGGATAACCGAGCAGGCATGGAGGATGAGGAGAGGCTCGAGGAACTTTCCAAGAAGCTCGATGAAATCATCAAGAGGCTCGACCTGATAGAAAAGGCCCTTAAGGCTCTGGGCGAGCTGGGCTTCCTCCCGGAACTCATGGGGCTCATCCGGGGCAGCACGAGGCTCTGCTCAAGCCGCTTACAGGCCTTGAGGCGTGCCCTGACGGCTGAGGAAATCCTCAGGCGTTTAGAGCCTGGGGATGACATATCAAGGCATATCATAGAAGCCCTGGCAGAAGGAGGCCCCATGAACATCTCCGAGCTGACGAGGGCGGTGAGGGCGAGGCGTGGGAGGGCCTCAAGGCGTACTGGAGGAACTGCTTGAGCAAGACCTCGTGGTTGAGGTAGAGGGGTTCGGCCGTAAGTTTGACCTGCCTGCTCGGCCAAGTGACCAGAGCCTGGCTAAACCTGACCACAAGCGTGAAGAACGTTGACCAACACGCTTTAGCTTGGGGGTGATAAGGTGGGTGAGGAGGGCAGGAGGTGGAGGAGCTCCGAGGCAGAAGAGGTAGCAGAGGTAATGCAGGCCCTGGTGGAGACGCTTCCTAAGTTGGTGAAGGAGACGATATCCGCCGTGATATCTGAGGAAGCTGGGAGGAGAATGGGCAAGACCGTAGGTGCCTTTTACAAGGAGCTCTTGAACTCCGGCGTAGACCCTGAGGAGGCCTTAGAGATGGCGAAGGAACTCATGAGGTCCCTCATGAAGCTCAGCGAGGGGTTCTCCAAGGCACTTGAAGCACAGAGCTGGGCCAAGCCCGGGAAGAAAAAGGGCAAGGCTGGTGAGGAGGAAGAAGAGTGAGCTGGCTCAAGCAAGGGTTCAGAGTCCTGAAGAGCATCGTCAGGCTCTCGTCAGCTTTCCGTTCCATTAGGAGATACGCCTCCGGCCAGCTCAAGAAGTCCGTCAGGGCCTTCAGGGAAGAACTGGCTGCTCATGGCCTGCCGGATGACGTGATAAAGGAGTTGGCTGAGACCTACCTCAGGCTCGGGAAGTCGCTCGTGGATTTCTTCCTGTCCGGGCTGGAACTCGGGAGGAAAGCCGTCCTATATGAATTTCTTAGCTAACTGCTTGAAGGGCTCTAGGTCTATGGCCCTACGCAGGAACACCATCTCGTACTCAGGCGGTCCAGCACCGTGCCATGTGGCGGGGCAGTGGAGGAGCCAGAGCTGGAACAGCCTGGCCATCTTCAGCCTCTCCTCAGCCGTCATCCGGGCCTTCAGGTAGTTCTTCAGCTTTTCGCCGACATCTGGGACCTGGAGGTCCCTGATGGACGGGGCCGTCACCACCATGCCCCCGCATATGTCGCACGCGTATTTCATGATCTCGTAGAAGTACTCGGCCGACAGGAGCTTGGCCATGTTGGCGTATATCACATCAGGTATGTAGAAGCCCGAGCCCTCTGGGTCCTCACGGCCGTTCTCGGCCGCCATCCTGGCACAGGCGTATATGATGTTCCTCATTATGACCGCCTTGGTCAGGTAATTCCTTATGTGCCTGGCCCTCGAGGTCCCCAGCCCTTCGGCCGTCAGGGCCATGAGGCCTATGATTATGTCCATGAAGCCCGTCTTACAGGAGCCACCGCAGATCATCCTGTGTATGTTGGCGAACCTCGTCACCAGTCCGGCCACGTAATTGACCTCCCCACAGAGGAAGACCCTATCCCAGGGCACGAAGACATCATCGAATATTATCACACAGGTCTCCCTGAAGCCGTAGGGCAGGTTGGGCACATCGCCCGGGTCAGCCTTCAGCCTCATGGCCGTGTAGAGGTTGAACTGGCCCACGTACTTCACGCCCTTCCCGCCAGCCGGGACGGCACAGGCCAGGGCGAACTGTTCCTCGCCTTCCCTGAGGGCCACGTTAGGTATGACCAGGTGGTAGTGGTTGGCCCAGGCACCGCTCTGGTGGACCTTGCAGCCCCTTATCACTATGCCATCTGACCTCTTCTCCACGACCCTGACGAAGGCATCAGGTTGGTCGAGGGGCCTGAGGCTCCTATCGCCCCTCGGGTCCGTGACGGCCCCAGAGCACCTGAGGTCGCCGTCCTCGAGTTCCTTAATGAAGGCCTTCAGGCGTGAGTGGTAATCGGTCCCGAGCTCCTTATCCATCTCCCAGGTCGTGGCGGCCAGGGCGGTCAGGATGTCGCATCCCGGGCAGGCGTAGTAGCAGGTCCCGAACTCCCTGGCATAGGTCAGGCCCATCTCGACCCTCTTGCACAGGTCGTCCGTGCTCCTGTGGACGCTTATGCTCCTGCTCACCTCCCGGCCCGTCACGAACGATTTGGCGGTCAAGACGCCCTTGTAGGCCGGGTCCTTCTCCATCTCGTAGGACCTCATCATGACCTTCAGGACAGACGATGTCACCGGATGCTCCAACAAGTCCTCCACGAGCTCGCCGTTGATGTAGATCATCCTCTTGGGCTTCTTGACCGTCTCGAGGTATTCCTCAGGTGATAGCAGTACCATGTCTGACCCCAGGGCTCGCGTATAGCTCAAGCTAAAAGGCTTGCGGAAAAGGATTAAAGCGGAAAACACCAGGCAAGCTGAGGTCGTGAGAGTTGGGCCCGTGGGAGAAGAGGATAGTAGGAGTGCTCGTGGCCCTGTTAGGCCTCACGTTCCTGGGCTTAGGCCTCCACTCAGGCCAACTTGCCTTAGCACTCAAGACAGTAGTTAGGGCCCTTAGTTCGGCTCTAACTGGCCTGGGGTGATGAGTATGGCCCTTGAGGAAACCCTGATCGCCGAGTTCCGGGAAGAAGAGGTAACCAGGGCCATAATGAAGGCTGCTGTCGAGGACTGGCTCGAGCTGGCCGACACGGATGTCGTCATAGCTGGTGCAGGCCCCTCCGGCCTGACGGCTGCCATCTACACGGCTAAGTCGGGCCTGAGGACTGTCATATTCGAGAAGAAGCTCTCTTTCGGAGGAGGTATGGGCGGCGGGGGCATGTTATTCCACAAGGCCGTGGTGGAGGAGCCAGCCCACGAGATACTGGCCGACGTGGGTTGCAGGCTCGAGGAGGTAAGGCCCGGCTTGTACACGGTCGACACGGCCGAGATGATCGCCAAGCTGGCCTCGGCAGCCCTCAATTCCGGTGCCAGGATAATACTCGGCGTCTCCATAGTCGACCTGATGTACAGGGCCGAGCCGCTGAGGGTCGAGGGCGTGGTGGTCCAGTGGAGTGCCGTCGAGCTATCTGGCCTACACGTGGACCCCCATGTGGGCCCCTGAGGGTGAAAAGGCAGTTGTAGAAGCCACCGGTCAAGTCTGCCCCGGCCTCTACGTGGCCGGCATGGCTGTGGCGACGCTCTACGGCCTCCCGAGGATGGGGCCTATCTTCGGCGGCATGTTGCTCTCGGGGAAGAAGGTAGCTGAGGAAATAATTAAGGACCTATCGGCCCTCTAGGGCCTCTTCCTCAAGTGCTCTGATAGCTTCTTTATGAAGGACTTGACCTTCTCCTTGCTGCCGCTCACCAGAAGAAAGCCATCTGGTTGGAGCTTGGTTGAAACTCCTTCTTCCTCAGCCAGCTTCTCCAGAAGGTCTGCAGGTATCTCATCTGATACCTTAATCCTGACCCAGTGCTCGCTCCTGGGTAGGCCAGGCCTGAACCTAATACCGGCCTCAAGGACTTCTTCCTCAGCTTCCGCTACGGACCTCGCTATCTTCTTCTCCCACTTCTTGGCTTCCTCACGTCCGAGCCTTATCTCGGCTTCCGCCAGGAGCAATGCCTCGACGTTGGCCAATAGCTGGTCTACCGTGCCAGCAACGCCCTCGCATTCTGGGCTGACCTTGAGTACTTCTATGAGGGATTTAGCAGACCTCAGGTCGTTCACGACGTCCGGGGGGACATCTGCCCCCTGGGACCTGAGGACTACCAGCAGGTCGGACAGGACCTTCCAGCGTTTCTCTAGGCCAGACAACCCCAGCACCTATTTTGAGATGTTCGCGGGAGATTTAAGCCTGTGCCCCCGCGGGTTTTCCGAGTACTTATATAAGGAACCCTTACAGGCCCACTGCGGACTTGAGGGCTTATTTCGCCCCCTGTGGCATAGGCCTCGGCCACATAACCAGATGCAAGGTCGTTTTGGATAGGCTGAAGGAACAGGTTCCCGTGAGGGCCTTCTTCGCCACCTACTACGATGCCCTCCATTATGCCAGGTCGGTAGGCCTTGACGTGCTCGAGATACCGCCCATGACCATAGTGTCCAAGGACACGGGCGAGATAGACGTGAAGGAGACCATAATTTACCTGACCTCGAGGGGCCGGCTGGCCGCCATAGCCGTGAGCCAGCTCGCCTACGACCTGAAGTATATAGCGGCCGTCAACCCGGACGTGGTCGTATCGGACACAAGGGCCATGGCCATACTTGCCGCGAAGATGCTCGGTATACCGTGCATATGCATAACGAACCAGATAAGGTTCTACGTGCCGAGGAAGAAGAGGATGCTGAGGATATCGAGGTTGGCGGAAGCCGGGATACTGGCCGTCATAGGTGAAATATGGGCCATGGCGGACGAAATACTGGTCCCGGATTTCCCCGAGCCCTACACGGTATGCTACATGAACCTTGAGGTACCGGACAGGCTGAGGAGGAGGCTGAGGTTTGTAGGCCCCATATTGTCTAAGAGGCCCGAGGAGCTGCCGGACGGAGAAGACCTCAAGGAGAAGCTCGGCTTTGACCCCGATAGGCCTCTTATACTGGCACCGGTGGCCGGCACGGAGAGGGACAGGAGCTTCTTCGTCAGGACGGTCTTCAGGATGCTGAAGAAGATGGTGGCCAAGGGCTACCAGGCCGTCCTGAGCCTTGGTAGGCCAGATTACAAACACAAGGTCTTCATGAACAAGAAGGACTTTAAGGTCTTCTACTGGATAAGCGATTTCCCGACTTACCTCAAGGCCTCAGACGTGGTCGTGCTGAGGGGAGGGCACACGAGTATAATGTACTGCATGGCCTACGGGAAGCCCATGCTCGTCGTACCGACGCCGAGCCACACGGAGCAGATGCTGAACGCCCTCAGGGTCAAGAAGCTCGGCGTGGCAGAAGTCCTGCTCCAAGAAGAGCTATCGACCGAGAAAGCAGGGGATGCCCTCAGGTCCCTCCTCGAAGATGACGAACATGTGAAATCCGTGAGGGCCATGGGGAAGGTTGCCTCCGGCCTCGATGGTGTTGGAGAAGTAGTGAAGGCCGTGCTCGATCTGGCGAGGGCTCCCTGAACTATCATCAGGCTTATACCAGGCCCACCGCCTGACCTACTGGGCCCAGGCCACGTGATGAGGACTTACCCGTCAGATGGGTGAATGATGGCCCGGTTGGCTGATGGCCCCACGTGCTTATTAGGAGTGAAAACGCCTATCTCCTGATTCGAGATGCAGAGCGAGGGGCTCCTGAGGTATGACCGGCAGATTAAGGTCGAGGGCTTTGGCAGAGAAGGCCAGCTCAAGCTCAAGCAGGCCTGCGTGGCTGTAATAGGGCTCGGAGGCCTGGGCTGTCCATCCGCCACCTACCTGGCCATGTCCGGGATAGGACGGCTCAAGCTCGTGGATAAGGGCAGGATCGACCTGAGCGACCTGAACAGGCAGTTCCTGTACGGGCCCGAAGACCTCGGCAAGCCGAAGGCCAGGGTGGCTGCCGAGAGACTGGGGAGCTTGAACCCGGACGTGGAAGTAGAGGCCCTAGAAATCGAGCTGGATGAGAACAGCCTGCCCGAGGTCCTCGACGGCGT
>NJEJ01000034.1 GCA_002255025.1 Candidatus Bathyarchaeota archaeon ex4484_135
CTAGGGTGGAATATTATTTCCCTGAACTTTATGGCCATGTAGGCTTCCCCGCCAAAGAGCTCCGTGAAAGTGGTCGTCGCTGGCCCTATGCCTAACGGGTCAGTCTCGTTTATCCCTATGGCCTTCGTCTCGGGCCCGATCACCCTGTCGAGGTATTCCGGGTGTGCCACTATGACCTCATCCCTGTCGAAGCCGTACTCCAGCAGGGCTGCTTCTATACGCCTGAGACCGCAGGGTGCTACCTCGGCCTCACCGTTCGGGCCCACCTTGATGCTGGGGCAGAAGAAGTTGAAGTAAACATAGTCTGGCACCAGGCCCTTCGGGACGCAGGCACTGAAGCCCATGAAGATTCCTCCGCCGTACTCGCTCATCAGGGTCCTGTCGGATGTCAGGACTATCTTGTACCCTTTTCCCCTCGCCACTCTCGAGCCCTCCTAGGTGAGCTACCGTGGGCTGCCTAAGCCTTAAGGCTTCAGTTTAAAAGTTGAACGCCTACCCGATGGCCTTATATTAGCCTGGAGGAGGCTACGGGCTGGGGCCGAGATTGAAGTATATACATGCCAGCTGGGAGGATATAGAGCGGCTCTGCGAGGCCGTGGCAGAGCAGATAAAGCGTTCTGGCTTCAGGCCCCAGGTCATAGTGGCCGTGAGCAGGGGAGGCCTCCCGCCAGCCAGGATAATAAGCGACATACTGGGCATAACCGACGTGGCCACGGTGTCCATAAGGTACTACAAGGGCCCAGGCGAGAGGAAGGAAAGGCCAGAAGTCGTATGCCCGCTGAATGCGGACGTCAGGGGGAAGAAGGTCCTCATAGTGGATGACGTAGCCGACACGGGCCACTCCCTCCAGGTGGCCAAGGAACACGTGGAGGAGAAAGGGGCTTCCGAGGTCAGGATAGCAACGCTCCACTACAAGCCCTGGAGCGTGCTCAAGCCCGATTACTACGCAGAAGAGACAGATGCCTGGATAATATATGCGTGGGAGAAGTGGGAGACCGTGAGGGACCTGATGGCGAAAATGGTAGAGGAGGGAGCAGATGAAGAAGAAGCTATCAGAAAGCTGGTCAACATAGGCTTCGGCGAGGAATTCGTGAGGAAGGTCTTGGCCTCCCCTCCCGCGGCCGAATGACTCGGCTCTGGCTCTTAACGGCCTTTAGGCCTCTGGCTCTATTATGACGGCGGTCCCGTGTGCAGATACCATTATCAGGTCCCCGAGGAGGTCGCTGGTCTCGAAGTCAACTCCCGGCGTTTGCTCCAAGCCTAGCAGCCTCCTCCTTGAGGAGGTTCAGGGCCTCGTCCTTGGCCTTCTTCAGCTCAGATACATAGGCACCTACCTTGCCCCCGAACATGCTCTTCACGCTGGCAAGCCACTTGCCCCACATGCCCCTCGTCCTGACCGTGAGGCCGTGGACGACGCCCAAGACCTTCTTTATCCTGTAGCCCGGCACGGTAGGCGTCGTGACGGTGAGGACGGACTGGCTCAATCTACCACCTGAACTGAATGGTATCAAGAGGCCTCTTAAGTTTTGCCGTAGGGCAAACATATTTAGCCTTCCCTGCTAGGTCCCAGTGGTGTCATGCCTTGGGCAGGAGAGCACAAGAGATAATAGAGCGTGCTTACGAGGAAGGCCGGAAGCACTTGTTGGAGCCCGAGGCAAAGACCATTTGTGCCGAATACGGCATACCGGTCCCGAAGTTCAAGGTAGCATCTGAGCCCAAGGAGGCCGTTGAGTTCGCGGAGGAGATAGGGTACCCGGTGGTCCTCAAGGTGGTCTCGCCCGACGTGATCCACAAGTCGGACGTGGGAGGAGTTCTCCTCAACGTCATGGACGCGGACGGCGTCAGGGAGGGCTTCAAGCGTGTGTTGGACACGGTGAAGGGCCATGTCCCGAACGCACGTATAATAGGCGTGTTAGTGGAGGAAATGGCACCTAAGGGCATAGCCGAGGTCATAGTAGGTGCCATAAAGGACCCACAGTTCGGGCAAACCCTCATGTTCGGCCTCGGCGGCGTCTTCGTCGAGGTCCTCAAGGACGTCACGTTCCGGATAGCACCGATAGACGAGCGTGAGGCCAAGGAGATGATAAAGGAGATAAAGGCTTACCCGATACTGACGGGCTACAGGGGGCAGCCCCCGGCCGACGTGGATGCCATAGCACGCATACTCGTCAGTGCCTCTGAACTCGTCATGGAGAACCCGCAGGTCAAGGAGATGGACCTTAACCCCATCATAGTGTACGAGAAAGGGGCCAAGACCGTAGATGCACGCATAATACTTGAGTGAGGTCCGCTGGCCCTCTTATGCGAGAGAACCCAGGCCCAGCCCAGCTATTCACGTACGTGTTTTTTACATTTCCCGCGAGGGGAACGTTTTAAATGTCCCAGCTCAAGGAAGACCGGCATGTCGGCTGAAGTCGCCCGGGTCCAGAGGCCCAGGCTAGCGGGCCTCCTACGTAGGCTCAGGAGGATGAGGTGGAGGCGTAGGTTCAGGCACAGGCGACGCCACAGGAGGAGGGCCAGGAGAGGGCTGGGCTGGCTCGGATTCCTGCGTTAAGACTTAGAAGGGTCCCCAGGGCAGTTAGAGAGGGCGTGCCGTGAAGAACACCAGGCTTGGCTGAGAGATGATGCCTTCCCGCCCCCATGAGCACGCCCGCCTCATATGACGGTGGAGAACATGTCAAGCACGGCCCTCGAGGACAAGTTCGCACCGCTGAGGAGGTACGAACACATAATACCGGGTTTCAACGAGTTCCTCAAGTGCCTGGAGAAGCCTCTCCCGAAGACGGTACGCCTTAACACGCTCAAGGCTGAAGCAGAACAGATAATGGCCAGCCTCGAGGAAAGAGGGATAGAATTCGAGCCCTTAAGCTGGTACGAGCACGGCATAAAGCTCCTGAACGTGGAGAAGCCTGGCAATCTGCTCGAGTACTTCCTCGGCCTAATTCACCCGCAGGAGGAGGTATCCATGATACCTCCCGTCCTCATGGAGCTGGAGCCGGGCGAACTCGTCTTGGACCTTTGTGCCGCACCGGGGAGCAAGGCGACACAGATATCGCAGATAATGGGCAACACGGGCCACGTCGTGGCCAACGACGTGAGCCTCGAGCGTATATCGCTCCTCAGGGACAACTACGAGCGGCTGGGCGTCCTCAACATGAGCATAACTATGTATGATGGTCGCCGGTTCCCCCTGGCCTGCCAGTTCGATAAGGTCCTGGTGGATGCACCATGCAGTTGCGAGGGAGTGATAAGGAAGGACTATGGGGCCCTGAAGAACCTGAGCCCTGGCCTCTACTGGCACATGCACAGGCTCCAGAGGGCCCTCCTCCTGAGGGCCGTAAAGCTCGTCAGGCCAGGGGGCATAGTGATTTACTCGACATGCACGTTCGCACCAGAGGAGAACGAACTCGTGGTAGATTACGTCCTCAAGCGAGTAGAAGGGCTCGAGCTCGAGCCCGTGGAGATCAGGGGGCTCAGGCACTATCCCGGCCTGATCGAGTGGGAGGGCAGGGAACTCCACCCGGACCTGGCCTATTGTGCCCGTTTTTACCCGCACGTGAACGACACCGGGGGCCTCTTCGTGGCCAAGATAAGGCGTATCAGCTGAGGCCCGGCTTTAGCCTAGGAGGCGGGAGGGATGATTTCTTGAGGACGGAGGCCCTGTCCTTCGTCAGGTGTCCAGCTTGCGGCAGCGAGCCCGAGTTCTTGGGCCGTCCAGAAGGCCGGGAGTTCATTGAGGGCGAGCTTAGGCTCCTTTCTGGCAAGTTTCTCAGAATTCTGAGGCCATTCTGGGCAAGATGACGGGTTTCTCAGAGCCAGAGCTGAGGGAGGAAATCGCCTCCTTCCTCGAGCTGAGGTCCGACAGCTCGGTCCTAGAGATATGCGTTGGGACGGGCGGCAACCTGCCTTACATAAGGGCTAGGACGAGAGGCCCCATAGCTGGCCTGGACATCTCGGAGGAAATGCTGAAGATATGCCAGGAGAAGGTAGATCACATGCGTTTGTGGCCTGTTGACCTCTTCCTCGGCTGTGCTGAGTACCTGCCCTTCAAGCCCGGTGCCTTCGACAGGGTCCTCATAGGAGGCGGTATCTCCTACTTCGGGGACGTGAGGAGAGCCCTCTCCGAGGCGGCTAGGGTCACGGCTGACGGAGGTCTGGTGGTGGTTTTCGAGCAGGTAACGCTCCTCGAGAGGGCCCTAGGTCGTGCTGACCTGCCTCTCAGGAACCTGCCGTCTAACCTGAGCCCTCTTGAGCGTCGCTGGCTCTTCGGCCATAAGTTCTACTTGCTGAAGCTGGTTAAGCAAGTCTGAGGACCCGGTCAACTTAGTTCCCTACGCCTTATGGGCCCTCTGGGCTCTTCTTCCTCGAATACTATGGCCTGGAAACAGTAAATCCGCGTGCCCGGGTCCAGCCAGGCGTCTGGGTAAAGTCCAGCCTTCATGCAGCACTGGCTCAGGAATGTCTTTTCATCCCAGCCCCATTCGACCGGGACCTGAGGCAGGAGCAGGCCCCTGAATATGCCTCTCTCGACTATCAAGCCGTCCCGGCCGACCTTGATGGCCTTAGGATAGTCCCTTGGGTCTTCCACCCGGACCAGCTCGGGCCTGGTGAGCACGCTGACCTCGACCACGATCTCGTCCATCTCATCTAGCTCGACGGGAGGGAACCTCGGGTCCTCAGTGGCAGAAGCTATGGCTGCCTCTATCGTGGCCTGGACGAGGGGCTTCTCCGGATACGGGAACCCTATACAGCCCCTCAGAACCTTCCGGCCCCCTACGAGCTTGTTCAAGGTGACGAAGACGCCCATGGGTTCCCATAGCTCCTTAGGCGTTTCCTCGGGCGGCCTTATGACCTCGCGGTCCCTTAGGAACGTCTCGATGGCCCTCCTGGCCAGTTTGACGAGGAATTCTCCGTGCTCGTCTTTTATCTGGACCGACATGGCCGTCTGTTAGTCGGCCCCCGAGTTCTTAAGCGTGCTCGGTGCTCGAGAGCGAGGCCAAGATTTAAGAGGTCCTGAGGGTCCGTCAGGCCGGATGCTCATGGACGAGCGAGCAGCCGTGGCCGAGCATGTGTCGAAGTACTACGGGTCCATTAGGGCCCTCGACGATGTATCGCTGGAGCTCAAGAGGGGTGAGATAGTAGGCCTGCTGGGCCCGAACGGGTCCGGGAAAACCACGCTCATAAAGCTCTTCATGGGCTTCATGAAGCCGGACGTAGGCCACGTGTCCGTCTTAGGTGTTGATCCCTACGAGGACCCGAGCATCAGGGCCCGGGTGGGCTACGTGCCCGAGGAACTGGCCCTTTACGAATCCCTGACGCCTAAGGAGTTCTTCGACCTCCTAGCCAGGATAAGGCGTATGGACCCGGTGGCCTATATAGAGAGGCTCGATATGCTGGCTTCCTCCTTCGGCCTCAAGGAGAGGATGAACGACCTCATAGGCTCCTTATCGAGGGGGAACAGGCAGAAGGTAGCTATAATAGCTGCCCTGATACACGAGCCCGACCTGCTGCTCTTGGACGAGCCCATGACGGGCCTCGACCCGGCCGTGGCCAGGATATTCAAGGAAATCCTCTACGACATGAGGGACAAGGGCCACTCCATATTGTTCTCGACCCACATACTCGAGTTGGCCGAGGCGATATGCGACAGGATAGTGATACTCCACAGGGGACATGTGGTCGTAGAAGGGGCCGTTGAAGAAGTTCTCGAGATGGCCAAGGACAAATCGCTCGAGGAAGTCTTCTTGGAGGTAACCGGCAAGGCCCACGAGGTCTACGAGGTCATAAGGGCATTAAAAGGAGGGGCCTGAGCTGAGGCTCAAGGACCTGGCTTATTTGGCTAGCGTCCTCTACCGTGAGAAGGTCTACTTCTCCATCAAGGCCGTGAGCCCGGGCCTCAGCCAGGAGAAGCTGAAGAAGAACGTGAGACAGGCGGGGCTCAGGTACGTCCTGTTGAGCTCCGTGGTTACCCTGATGGTCTCTATGGCCTCCGTGGGCCCGCTCCTGATGGCTGGCACGGACCTGACGCTCGAAGGAGCCATCAGGGCATCTAGCCTCATGTACGCCACGACCATCCTGGCCTTCACGTTCATGTTATGTGCTTCTTCCTCTTGGATAACGCAGGAGTACGGCCTCTTCAGGCCCCTCACGCACCTGCCCCTCCGCAGACGGGACATAAGGACCCTGGCCTTCCTGACGGCCGCCAGCGATGCCCTGCCGCTAGCCCTAGTCCCGCTCGCTTACGGCATCTTATCGGCCTTGGTGCTCAAGTCGGTCCTGGCGGCTGCTGTGGCCGTGCTATACGGATATGCCTCCATGCTCTTGGCCATGGGTGCTTCCTTCACACTCTCGGTCCTCGTGGCCAGGAAGAGGTCAGGGGTCAGCCTGAGGGCCAAATTGGCCAGGGCCTTCAACACAGCTGTCTTCGTGGCCTGCATGGCCTCTTTCTTCTTGCTCGGTCAGCTTGCGAATCTCTTAGTCCCACTCGCCTCAAGACTTGGGGAGGAAATAGGCCCCTTGGCGGACTTCATATGGTTCATTTACCCCTTCTCCATGGGAGAAGGCATGCTCACGGCCTTACGTCCCACGCTGGCCAGGCCCGTGTGGGCCTCTGTCTTAGTGGCCCTGGCCTACCTCGGTCTCTCCCTAGCTGCCTTCGGGAGAGGCTTCTCACGCTACTGGTCGGGGATAGCCAGCCCCCTCTTCCCCAGGCTAGAGGAAGCTATCACGGTCGAGCTCAAGCCGCCGCCCGAGTTCACCATGAGGCCCTCCCTCGGGGTGCTGATTAAGGACCTGAAGATGGCCTACAGGGACCCGAGGACCGGCTACATGCTCGTCATGCCAGCACTCGTCCACCTAGTCATGCTTATACCGGCCATCAGGCACGGCGAGCTGCCCGCCTTCGTCGTAGGCCTGGCCTCCAGCACGCCCTGCCTGCTCCTTGCCCTGGCATCCTACCAGCTCCTCCTGGCCGAGAGAGATGTGTTCTGGCTCTTGTTCTCAAGCGGCCTGAGGAGGAAAGAGCTGGCCCTCGGGAAAGCCCTGGCCTGCAGCCTGGCTTATGCGGCCTATGCGATACCGCTCGGGCTCGCCTTATCGGCCTTCACGGGCTCGCCCGATTACGTGGCCTATATGACGTCCAGCGTCCTCCTGGGCCTCTCCTCATCGGCCATCTATGCCCGCTACCTGGCCGGGAAGGTGGGGCCCGAGACCAAGATGGTCAGCATATCCGTCTTAGACGGGCTCTTCATGCTGGCGATCTCAGCCATCTTGATAGCCCCCTACGGCCTGGCGATAGCCTTGAGGAGCCCCTTGCTAGCCTTATTGACCGCCTCAGCCGAGGCCACCATATCCCTGGCCTTGGTCAGGCGGTGAAGCCAGGGCTTTTCCGAGATCCCGAGCTGAGCCCTCAAAAACCTTAAATGCATATCGGCCCGGCTCAGCATGGACATGCCGGTCAAGGTAGTCCTCTACGGGATAGGGGCCATCGGGTCGAAGATAGCCAGATGCCTACTGGCTAAGAAGGGCGTACAGGTCGTGGGGGCCATAGATGCTGACCCGGAGAAGGTCGGCAAGGACCTGGGCGAGGTCATAGGGCTCGGCCGCGAGACGGGCATAAGGATATTGGATGACCCGGAGAAGGTCTTATCTGAGGCCAAGCCTGACGTGGTGGTTCACGCAACCCGCTCCTTCCTCGACCAGGTATTCGACCAGATAATGACCTGCATCAGGCACGGTGCGAACGTCGTCTCGACCTGTGAAGAGCTATCGCACCCATATGTCTCCAACCCCGAGCTGGCCAAGAAGCTGGATGAGGAGGCCAGGAAGGCCGGTGTCACCGTGCTCGGGACGGGCATAAATCCGGGCTTCCTCATGGACACGCTCCCCATAGTCCTGTCAGCCGTCTGCCACGAGGTCAGGTCCATAACCGTCAAGCGGTCCATAAACGCTGCCACTAGGAGGCTTCCCTTCCAGAAGAAGATAGGAGCTGGCCTAACCGTCCGGGAGTTCGAGGAGAAAATGCGTTCCGGTGCCATAACGGGCCACGTGGGCCTGAGGCAATCCGTGGCCCTGATAGCAGATGCCCTCGGCTGGGAGCTGGACCGGGTAGAAGTGGGGCCCGCTGAGCCCGTCGTGGCCGAGGAGGAAGTCAGGAGCGATTACATAACCGTCGAGCCCGGCCAGGTGGCTGGCCTGAGGCAGGTGGCCAAGGGCATAAAGGACGGGAGGCCCGTCATAACGCTCGAGTTCACGGCCTACATAGGGGCCGAGGAGTACGACTCGGTGGACATAGATGGCGTTCCCGAGGTCCACGAGAAGATAGAGCCCTGCGTCCACGGCGATGAGGGGACCGTGGGCGTGGTGGTGAACATGATACCTAAGGTGATAAAGGCCCCTCCGGGCCTATTGACCATGAAGGACGTGCCTCTTCCATCTGCGACCCCTGGGGATGTGGACGTTTACCTGAGGTGAAGCGGCCTCCTCGGGTAGCTTACAGGCTGGCGAAAGAGACCTGTAAGGTTCTCCAATCCCGACGCTCGCATACTGCAACCTTCCTCATCGCCTCCCCCAGCGGGGGCTCGGAGGCGGCACCCATCGCTCACGGCGTTCTCGGGGGCTCGGCGAGGGCAAGCTCGTTCACCATTCTACGCCGGCCCGGTCTACAGTGGTGGGGAACGTTCCTCATCGCCTCCCCCGACGCTCGCCCAGGGTGTCCTTCCTCACGGCCCCATGCCCCCAGGGCCGCTCGGGAGAGAGGAAGCCGCTCATCGCACCGGGGTGCCCCGGCTACCCGTACCTGTCCCATGGAGACGAATAAGTTTTTTACCTGCCAACGGGCCCCCTGGGCCGGTGGAGATCACTTGGCCGAGGGCCAGGGCAAGTTCGTCATGGGCGTCAGCCTCAATGTCATACTGCTGGGCCTGGTGAGCTTCATAACGGACGTGAGCAGCGAGATGATACATCCCGTCCTGCCGAAGTTCGTGGAGACCTTATGGGCGTCCGCTTTGGCCGTGGGCCTCGTGGGCGGTGTAGGCGATCTGGCCCAGAACATACTGAAGGCACCAGCCGGCTACATCTCGGACCGTATCGGCCGCAGGAAGGCCCTCACGGCTGCTGGCTATGCCATATCGGCCGTTTCCAAGATGGCCATGCCCTTCTCGGCCTCCTGGCCCCAGATAATGGCCATAAGGGCCATAGAGAGGACGGGCAAGGGCGTCAGGACGGCCCCGAGGGATGCCCTGATAGCCGAGTCTGGCGGTAAGCGTGGGAAGGCCTTCGGCCTCCACAGGGCCCTAGATACATCAGGTGCCGTGATAGGGTCCGTGGCGGCCCTGCTGCTCCTCCTTTACGGCTGGTCCATAAGGGACATAATGATACTCGGGGCCCTGGTGGCCTTCCTGGCCTTGGTACCGCTCGTGCCGGTCAAGGAAGTCCTCAGGCCTAAGGGCACGGGGACAAGAGGACGTGAGGAAAAGCCCAGGCCAGGGCTTCCGAGGGACCTAAAGGCGTTCGTGCTCGTGGCCTCCCTCTTTGGCCTAGCCAACATGACCTACATGCTCTTCGTCCTCTACGCCCTGAGGTTCGTGAGCCCCCCGCTCGGCCTTGACAGGCTGACCTTCGCCGTACTGCTCTACGTGCTCTTCAACGTGGTTTACGCCCTCCTCTCGCTGCCGGGAGGCATTCTATCGGACCTCATAGGCCGGAAGAAGGTCATAGCATTAGGCTACGTGGTCTTCGCCCTGACCTGCCTGGGCTTCACAGCCAAGAGCGTGGCCTCCCTGGCACCTGCGGCCATGGCCTTCTTCTGTCTCTACGGGGCCTCTAAAGCCCTGATAGACGGCACCCAGAGGGCTTATGCATCCGATTTAGCGCCTGCCGGGGGAAGAGGCTACGCACTTGGCATCTTCCACACCAGCATAGGCTTCGCCAGCCTGGCCTCAGGTGCTATAGCTGGCTTGATATGGGATCTGGTGGGCGTCACGTGGGCCTTCCTTTACGCAGCCGTGCTGTCGGCTATATCGGCCGTGTTGCTCATGGCCTTGTGCAAGTGATAAGGCCGTCTTGGCCCGCCGGGAACTGGGCAGAGTCCAGCAGAGCTTCCCCGGCTTCGCTCGGCCGAAGACCGAACTACCACCGGGGACGGAGCGGGGCTTAGCTTCCGGGTTCGGAATGAGACCGGGCGTTGCCCCCG
>NJEJ01000035.1 GCA_002255025.1 Candidatus Bathyarchaeota archaeon ex4484_135
TCCTGGACGTATATGAGGCCCTCCCTGTAGGCCCTCGTCATTATTATCGGCTTCTCCGCCCCTAGGACCTCGTAGACGTGCCTGAGCCCTTCAACAGGCCTCAGGCCGATGCCCTCCCTGGACAAGGACTTGAGTATTTCCTCCTCATCCCCCTTCAGCGTGTTGATCCTGACGTATGTCGGCGTGGGCGAGAGGCAGGCCCTCAGGAGGGCCAGGGCCTCGTGCCTCCCGAGGTCCCTGTAGAACACGTCGAGGAGCCACCTCGGGACGCCCAACTCGAGGGCCAGCTTATCGTCGGTTCCCCGGTCAGCCAAGACATCCGATACCGTCATAGTGGTCAGGCGACCTAAGGCATGTTCTATCGGGAGGAGCACCCCGGGCCCGAGGGCCTCACGTCCTTTCCTGGCGAGCTTCACGAGCTCTCGGATATCCGCTCCTTCTAAGACGGCCCTATAAGCGAACAGCCTGAGGAACGCCTTGGTCCTCGGCTTCAGCTCTTGAAGCCCCGTGGGCTTAAGGGCCTTTGAGGCCAGCTCGTCCACGAGGCCCAACTTCTTGAGGGTCTCCAAGACGAGCCGGTGGGCGAACCTTATGGCCCCTGGGTCTTTTACGCCGAGCCTCCTTGCCGCCTCGCTTAAGGCCAGCTTCTCGCTCTTCCCCCTGACATCTACTTCTCTTAACGCCTCCAAGCCCTCTACACGAGGCCCGTGGCTCAACTTAAGTAGGGCAGGGGCCAAATCCGTGGTGGAGAGGTCATGGGCAGGGTCCAGAAGAAGCTATTCGATTTCCTGGCCGAGGGAAAAGGGCCAGGCGAACAAGAGGTTAAGGCCGAGCCTACGGCCTCGGGCTTAACCGACTTGCTGAGCTTCGCCAAGGCCGAGAAGCCCAAGCCTCCCGAGCCCAAAGTGGTCTCGAGGGAGGAACTAGCTTCCTTCTCGCCAGAGGAGCCAGAGGAACTCGGGAGAGCCTTCCTAATAGACGTGAGCTACGATGGAGAGAGGGGATGTGCTCGCTTAAAGCTCTACGAGCCCGTGAAGAAGAAGGTATACGTCTGGTATGACAAGACGGGCCACAAGCCCTACTGCCTGACTGACCTCAGGCCTGAGGAGGTGGAGAAGCTCAAGTCAGTGGTAGGCCACCAGGGCTTCGACCACTTAGAGGTCGTGGAGAAGACGGACCTCCTGAGGGACAGGCGTATCAGGGTGACGAAGGTCGTGGCAAAGGATCCGCTCTCCATAGGCGGGCGGCCTAAGGGCGTCATAAGGGAGCTGCTTAAGGAGGAATCGAGGCAGGTATTGGGCTACGAGGCGAAGGTGTGGGAAGCGGCCATAAAGTACCACGAGTGCTACATATACGATACGGGCCTAATTCCCGGAATGCCCTATAGGATATCGGGCGGGAAGCTGATACCAGCCTGGGAGAAGCCCAAGATGCTCGAGGAACTATCAAGGGTCCTGGAGGACCAGCCCGAGGAGATAAGGGAGAAGGCCCTTGAATGGGCATCCTTATTGGAATGCGAGGCTCCTGATCTCAGGAGGGTAGCCATCGACATAGAGGTCTATTCAAAGGTCCCGACTAGGGTGCCTAATGCCCACGAGGCCGAGGAACCGTTAATATGCGTTTCCCTGGTGGGCTCAGATGGCCTGGAGAGGGTCCTCCTGCTCAGGAGGGAGGGCTTGCCGGAGGGCGAGTTCCGCCTACCCGAGCACGTCAGGGTGGAGTTCTACGAAAGTGAGGAAGAACTGCTCCTAGCCGTCTTTGGGGCCCTAATCGATTACCCGGTCGTGGTGACCTTCAACGGCGATGACTTCGACCTCAGGTACCTATTCCACAGGGCGGAGAGGCTGGGATTCAGCCGTAAGGAGATACCGATAGAGCCCGGGAGGGACAAGTACTCGCTCAGGTACGGCATACACATAGACCTGTACAAGCTTTTCAGCATAACTGCCCTCCAGGTCTATGCCTTCGGGAAGAAGTACGAGAGCGTGAACTTGGACGAGGTAGGTGCGGCCCTCTTGGGCATGAGGAAGGAGGAGATCCCCAAGCCCATATCAGAACTCTCCTACGCCGAGCTGGCCTCCTACTGCTACAGGGACGCCCTGATAACGCTCAGGCTGACGCAGTTCGACAACGACCTGGTCATGAAGTTGGCCGTGCTTTTGAGCAGGATAAGCAAGATGCCCATAGAAGATGCCACGAGGTTGAGCGTCTCCAAGTGGATAAGGTCCTTCATGCAGTTCGAGCTCAGGCGTATGGGGGCCCTGATACCGAACAAGGAGGACATACTGGCCGAGAAAGGTGCTACGACGACCACGAAGGCGGTCGTCAAGGGCAAGTACATGGGTGCCATAGTGGTCAAGCCCAAGCCCGGCATACACATGAACGTGACCGTCCTAGACTTCGCGTCCCTATACCCGTCCGCCATAAAGGCCTGGAACCTGAGCTTCGAGACGGTGAGGTGCCCTCACAAGGAGTGCCGTGACAACCTCGTCCCGGGCCTCCCCCACTGGGTCTGCCGGAAGAGGCGTGGCATAACGAGCCTCCTAATAGGCTCCCTGAGGGACCTGAGGGTCTACTGGTACAAGCCCAAGTCGAAGGACAAGAGCTTGCCCGAGGACCTCAGGGCCTGGTATAAGGTCATCCAACTCGTCCTCAAGGTCATCCTAAATGCCTCCTACGGCGTCTTCGGTGCGGACATATTCGAGTTCTACTGCCCGCCCGTGGCCGAGAGCACGACGGCCATAGGACGCCACGCCATAACGTCTGTCATAGAGAAATGCTCTGAGATGGGCATGGAAGTCCTCTACGGCGATACGGACAGCGTCTTCCTGAGGGGACCGACGGAAGAACAAATCGAGGCCCTGATAGAATGGGCCGAGAAGGAACTGCACATGGACCTTGACATCGATAAGGTCTACCGGTACGTGGTCTTCTCGGAGAGGAAGAAGAACTACCTCGGCGTCCTCGTGGACGGCACGGTGGACGTAAAGGGCCTGTTGGGCAAGAAGAAGCACGTCCCCAAGTTCATAAAGGATGCCTTTAAGGCCGTCGTGGACGAGCTCACGCTCGTCAAGGAGCCAGAGGACCTGAAGATAGCCAAGGAGAGGATAAAGGCCATCCTCAGGGAATATTACCAGAAGCTGAAGAACAGGCAGTTCGAGCCTATCGACCTGGCACTCCACGTGACGCTCGGCAAGGAGCCCGAGAAGTACACCAAGACCACGCCCCAGCACGTGAAGGCAGCTAAGGTCCTCGAGCTGATCAGGCCTGAGAGGAAGCTGAAGGCAGGCGATATAATATCATTCGTGAAGGTGGTCCCGGTGAGCGTGGACGAGGTCGTCAGGAGGGCAAGGCCTTCCCTCCGGCCAGAGGAGAGGAAGAAGTTGGCCGATGACCTAAGGGCCTTCGTCAAGGACAAGTACGTGGATGTCCTGCCCATAGAGCTAGCCACGAGGGAAGATGTCGACATCGACAAATACGTGAGCCTCCTCGAGTCCACGTTCGAGCAAATACTGGATGCGTTAGGCATGAGCTTCAGCGAGGTCGTGGGCTTGACGAAGCTTGAGAGCTTCATGCTCTAATCTCGCCGGGTGGCCTAAGGATTTCTTCTCTCATTACCCCTAAATTAGGTCCCTGTCCTCCCGAGCCACTTGAGCAATAGACCCGAGATCAGGGGTGCGAGCTTTATGCCAGCGTACACGAAGGCGGTTATGATCAGTAGCTCGACGCCCGCCCTCAGGTCAAGCGTGCCCAACAGGGCAGCTGCAGCTACGTCGGCTGCGGCGGCTATGAATATGGCCCATTCTATCCCGAGCCTGAGTATGACGTGGACGAGCATGATGAAGAGCGGTATGGAGATGATGGTCCCCACGATTATTATGGTGTGGACATCCACGCCCTTCACCTTGGATTCCTGGAGTATCATGGCCGTCATCCTGGGGCAGAGGACGTAGAGGGCGAAGGCAACCGATGCTATGAAAAGAGCTCTCCAATCCAATCCGCACGCCTCCTGGGCTCGGCTACACTCAGGCGTAAAAGCCTTGAGAAGGCCAAAAACGGCCCTTAGATTATGAGGGCGTGGGCCACGAAGAGGGGCAGGAGCGTTATGGATACGATGCTCACGAGCTTTATGAGTATGTGGAGCGATGGGCCAGCCGTGTCCTTCAGCGGGTCCCCGACCGTATCGCCTATCACGGACGCCTTGTGCGTGTCCGTGCCCTTCCCTCCGAAGTGCCCGTACTCTATGAACTTCTTGGCGTTGTCCCACGTGGCCCCGGTGTTGAACATGAAGGTGGCCAACACGGCACCAGTTATGGTGCAGGAGAGCAGGAAGGCCGTGAGGGCCCAGGGGCCTAGGAGGAGGCCCACGGCTATGGGCATTATGAGGCCTATCAGGGTCGGTGCTACCATCTCCCTTAGGGCATACTTCGTGCTTATGTCCACGCACTTGGCGTAATCTGGCTTGGCCTTGCCCTCTAGGATGCCTGGTATCTCCCTGAACTGCCTCCTGACCTCCTCAACCATCTTCCAAGGACGGCGGCGGCTATGAAGGTCGGGTCAACTGCTACGAGGTAGTGGGCCAGGTCCGAGAGGCTCTTGAGGACGCCCTTGTGCGTGTGCTTGGCGGCCTCACATACGTAGGCGAAGAGCATTATGGCACTCGTTATTATGGCACAGCCCATGGCGTAGCCCTTCGTTATGGCCTTGGTTATGTTCCCGACGGCATCCAACTCGTCTAGGGCCTCGCCCACCTCGTCCTTTATGCCCGACATCTCGGCTATGCCGTCCGCGTTGTCCACTATAGGGCCGAACGTATCGGCCGACTGTATGATGCCTGTCATGCTCGTTATGCCCAAGGCCGTGGCAGCTATGCCGTAGAGGCCAGCCACGCTACCCCCGACCGGGAGCATTATGAAATAGGAGGCCGCCAGGACGGCAGCCACTCCCATGAGCGGTATGGCCGTGCTCTCCAGGCCGTAGGAGAGGCCCGTTATGATGTTTATGGCAGCACCCATCTGGGCCGCCTTGGCCGTCTCGACCACGGGTTTCTTGCCTATGCCCGTGTAGTACTGGACCGCGAGGGCCAACACTATGGCGGACAACATGCCCAGTAGAGCACAGAAGAAGAGTTCTACGTACCCTACCATGCGGGCCAAGAAGTAGAAGCACACGGCCAACACGGCACTGGTCGTGATTATGGATATGTTCAGGGCCTTCACAGGTGACTTGAGAGGCCTGGCCGCCAGCACGCCCAGGGTCGTGGCCAGGACGTCGAAGCTCCTGCCGAGGAGCGGGAAGGCCACGAACAAGAAGGCCACCTCGGGCTTCATCGGGTGCCCCAACGCCTGCATGGCTAAGACGAAGGCCACGCCCACTATCATCATGCATATGAGGTTGTCGGCGTTGGACTCGAAGAGGTCGGCACCCCTGCCAGCACAATCACCTACGTTGTCGCCCACTAGGTCTGCTATCACGGCCGGGTTCCTCGGGTCGTCCTCGGGTATGCCAGCCTCTACCTTGCCGACCAAGTCGGCTCCGACATCGGCTGACTTCGTGTATATCCCTCCACCGAGCTGGGCGAAGAGGGCTGATAGGCTAGCACCGAAGCCGAAGCCGACCAGCAGGTCCACGACCTCTATGTTGTGCGGGTTCAGGCCGACGAGGAGGCACATGGTGGATATGCCCACCAGGTTCAGAGACGGTATTATCAGGCCCATGACGGCTCCTCCCCTGAAGGCCAGGACGAAGGCCTTGCTAGCCGACCTACGGGCCAGGTTAGCAGTCCTGACGTTTGCCCTCACGGCAGCCTTCATGCCTATGAACGTGCCGATCAGCGAGCAGACTGCACCGTAGACGAAGCCGAAGGCTATCTGCCAGTTCGGCCAGAGGCCAGCCAACAGGAGGATCGCTATGATCACTATGAAGTAGGATATGGTCTTGAACTCACGCTTCAGGAAGGCATCTGCACCTTGTTCTATGAAACTCGCTATCTCACGCATACGCTCGGTGCCGGTCTCCTCCCTCATGACGAGCCAGTAGAGGAGGCCTATGAGGCCAAGGCCCGCTAGGCCCACGCCCAGAGGTATGAAGAGCAAGGCGTTGTAGTCCATGGCCTACCCTCTCGGTCTCGGAAAAAGCCTTTGATTAAAAGCTTTCCCTATCACTCAGCCAGCTCTATCATATATTCGCAGTATTTATCCTCGGGCCTTATCTTTCCCACCGTCAGTTCGAGCTTGGGGTTAAGGGCTTTCAGGACGCCACGCTCATAACTGAGCATGAGGTTCTCGCAGACCTTCCTCGTGGGTATGTTCAGCTCTTTACAGGCCTCCAGGATAGGGCACCAGGCCGTGCAGTTCACCACGACCTTGTTCGGCCCTCTCTCCACGATGACGTGTTCCTCGGGCTTCAACACTTCTAGGCCGAGCATTTGTTTGAAGTTCCTCAGCAGCTCCCAGCCGGAGAGAGCGTCTATGCCCGTTATATCCAGCCTCTTGAGCTCCCTGTGGGTCCAGGCCTCACCTTCAGCGGTCATGAGTTCCGAGAGCAGCTCGAAGGCCCTATCGGCCCCTATTACCTCGCCTACCTTCATGACGTAGGCTATGAGCCTCCTCACCCAGGCCACTAGCCTAGACCTGAAGGCTACTAGGGATAGAGGAGGCTCCATCTTCCGCCACCGCCATGGTAGGCCTTACGGTCCTAAGGGCTGATAAGCTTTACCGCCCGCTTATATGCTGGCCCAGGGGCCTACAGGCCGTAGATGGCCAAAAGTATTCCACTGGTGATGGCCGAGGCCATGAGGACGAAGGAGAGGCCCATCTTGGCGAAGGCCTTGGGTTCAATCCTATAACCCCTTCTAGTCGTCTCGCCCACCACTACTATGTTGGCGTAGGAGGCCACTATGGTGCCGTTGCCCCCTATCCCGGCCCCAGCCAGGAGGGCCCACCAGAGGGGCGATACGTTGACGCCAGCCTTCGCCATGTCCTTCAGGACGGATATGAGGGCTATGGTGAAGGGCACGTTGTCCACGAAGCAGGAGACGAGCGTTGAGGACCAAAATATGAGCATGAGGCTGGCCACGCGGCTCCCGTCCGCAGTAGCTATTATGGCCCTGGACAGGTCGTGGATGACGCCCGTCTTCTCCAGCCCGCCGACCAAGACGAGCAGGCAGGCCACCGAGATGACCGTTTCCCAATCAACCTCCCTTATGACAGGGCCAGCCCTCTCACCCACCACGACGAGGGCTATGGCAGCTACTATGAGGGCCATGGCCCCGGGCGAGACGCCTATCATGGGGCTCACCACGAGCATGGCAACCATTATGAAGAACGTGGCGAGGAGGAAGGCGAAGAGCTTCTTGTCCACTATGACCTCAGAAGGGCTTATGGGCATCCTGGTGTATTTCGGCCTCATTCTGGCCAGCTCTTCCTTCCTCAAGACGGAGAACATGAACAACACCATGACGAGGTTTGCCACGGCCATGGGCCACATGTGGGCCGTGAAGTCCACGAACGTCATGCCCGAGGCAGATGCGACCAGTATGTTCGGGAGGCTGCTTATCGACGTGCTCATGCCTCCTATGTTAGACGCAAATATGAGGGCCATTATGAAGGGCCTCGGGTCCAGCTCTAGGACCTCAGATATCTCTATCACGACCACAGCCATGAGGAGGACAGTTACCACGTTAGCTATGGTGAAGCTGCTGAGCAAGAAGGTAATGCATATGAATATAAGCATCATCTTCATGGGGTCGCACTTGACCAAGTTGGCCATGTGTATGCCAATCCACCTGAAGAAGCCCACCCTGCTGAGCATGTGTATTATTATCATGATGCCTATGAGCATGCCGAGCACGTTGAAATCCATGTAACTCAGGGCTTCTGTCCAGCTCAGGACGTTCGTCAGGAGGAGTATGGCTACGCCAGCCAGGCTGGCGACCGTCAGCTCCCTGAGGCCTAGCATGATTAATAGGTAGACGCCCACGAACACCGCTACGGCTATTAGGCCCGGCTGGAGGACGAACGCCATTTCAAGGCCTCCCGAGGAGCTCAAAACAGCCCTTGCTTGTTTCTGACACCTCCGGCCACACGGGGGAATTCTCGAAGACAAAATAAGCCTTGCTTTAATATTCCAGATGAGCCCAAAAAGACCTAAAGGATTATGATTAGTATCAGGAGCCTGCCACGGGAGCGAGCATGGCCAATAAAACGAGGTTCGTGATGGCAGTTGTCAGGAAGACGAACGTCATGCCTATCTTGAAGAAGGCCTTGGGCCCTATCCTGTAACCCTTAGTGGAAACGGCCCTCAGAACTACTATGTTGGCGTAGGAGGCCACTATGGTGCCGTTCCCGCCCAGGCACGTTCCAGCGGCCAGGGCCCTCCAGAGGTGCCTTGCCTCTTGCCCGTCTATGAGGCTGAGGGTCGATATCATGGTCATGGTGAAGGGCACGTTGTCTATGAAAGCCGATGTCAGGGCCGAGAGCCATAACATGACCGTGGTGCCCACGGGCTCGTGGAGCAGGTAAGGTGCCATCAGGCTCGCCAGGTCCCTTATGACCCCGTGCTTCTCCAGGGCCCCGACGAGTATGAGCAGGCAGGCCACCGAGATGACCGTTTCCCAATTAACCTCCCTTATGACCGGCTGGGCCCTCTTCCCGACCAATATCAGCATCACGGACGCTGTCATTATGGCTACGGCCCCAGGCGGTATCCCCATGCTCGGCCCGATGGCGAAGCCGATTATCATGCACGTGAAGAGGACAAGGCATATCAAGAATATCCTACGGTCAGCTATCACGCTCGATGGGCTTATCGGGACCCTCTTGAACCTCGGCCTAGCCCTAGAGAGTTCATCACGGTAGGTTAGGAGCAAAAGGCCCAGGAGGGCCGCTAGGCTGGCCAAGGTCGGGGCCCACATCATGGAGCAGAACTCCCAGAAGGTCATGCCGAGCGTTGAGGCTATCAGTATGGTCGGGAGGCTGCTCACGGAAGTACTCATACCGGCTATGTTGACGGTGAATATTATGGCTATCACGAAGGGCCTCGGGTCCAGCTCCAACAGGTCCATAATGTCCATGGCCACCAAGCTCATCATCAGGGCTATGACCACCGTGGCACCAGCGAAGCCCGTGAGCAAGGCACTCACGCAGACGAAGAGGACCATCATCTTCATGGGGTCGCACTTGACCAAGTTGGCCATGTGTATGCCAATCCACCTGAAGAAGCCCACCTGGCTCATCAGCCTGGCCACTATCATGACCCCTATGAGGAGGGCGAGCACGTCAAACTCCACGAAATGCCATACTTCTTCCCAGCTTAGGAGGCCTAGGAGGAGCAAGAGCGTGACTCCCATCATGCTGGCTACCGCCAACTCCCTGAGGCCGAGCATTATGAGTAGGTAGACGCCCAAGAAGACGGCTATCGCTATCAGCTTAGGGCTTATCATGGCGAGCTTCCCTCCGGCTCCTTGCATAACCATTTTCTAGGTATGTTTAGAGGGCCTTTCCACAGTTCGTGGGGGTCAAGATAAATCTTACCGTGGGTGAAAAAGCCGTGTCTCGTCAAGAAAACATGGCTAAAAGAATGACGTTAGTTATGGCGGTCGTCAGGAAGACGAACGTCATGCCTGTGCGGGCGAAAGCCTTCGGGTCTATACGGTAGCCCTTCTTGGAGGCCTCGTTCACGACCACTATGTTGGTGTAAGTGGCCACTATGGTGCCGTTTCCGCCGAGGCCCGTCCCCATGACGAGGGCCCACCACAGCGGGTACGTGTAGATGCCTTGGGCCTCCATGGTCTTGAGGACGGATACCATCGCTATGGTATAGGGTATGTTGGCTATCATGGCCGAGACGAGGGAGGAAAGCCAGAGGATGACCGTTATGCCTAGTGGAGTCCCGCCCCCTATGCAGGAGGCCAAGAAGGCCGCTATGTCCTCTATGAGGCCCGTCTGCTCGAGCCCGCCGACCAAGATGGAGAGGCACATGACGGAGACTACGGCTTCCCAATCTACCTCCCGTATCAACGGCCCTATCTTGCCGCCACCCACTATCAATAAGATGGCGGCTGCTATCAGGGCTACCGAGCCGTAAGAGAGACCCAGGGGAGGGCCTATGACGAAGCCCACCATCATAGCCAAGAAGATGCTGGTCGAGAAGTAAAAGAGCTTCCTATCGCTTATTACCTCGGAAGGGCTTATGGGCATTCTGATATATCTAGGCCTCATGCCCAAGAACACGTTCCTGTTCATGTAGATGAAGATGGTCAGGAGGGCTGCTATGCTGGCGTAGCAAGGCAGCCAGACGTTCGAGACGTACTCGAAGAATGTGAAGCCTCCCCCGGCCGCTATGATGAGTGGTGGCAGGTCGCTCATGGGCGTACTTATGTGTATGTTCACGGTGAAGAGGAGGCCGAGTACAAAGGGTCTCGGGTCAACGTCCAAGAGGTCGGATACCTCTATGATAGTGGCGACCATAGTGAGGAAAACCACTATGGCGTCCCCGGTGAAGGCATCTAGGGCGAGGCTCACTACTATGAAGAGCAAGAACATCTTCAGGGGATCGCACTTCGTTATGTTCGCCACGTGAAGGGCAATCCATCTGAAGAAGCCGATGCCGTTGAGGGCCTCTACGACCACCATGGTCCCTATAAGGAGTGCTATGATGTCGAAGTCCACGTGTCCCCACATCCCCTTGGGGTCCAATATGCCGACGAGTATGAGTATGGCTACGCCAGTTAGGCTAGCGACCGTTAGCTCCCTTAAGCCGAGCATTACGAGTAAGTAAACGCCGACGAACACTGCTAACGCGATGAGCTTAAGGGCCATCATGACGAGCGTCCCTCCTAGCGCTTGACCATAATCGGTCCTGTAACGACGTTTAAGGGAGCCTCCCTTAGGATTCAGGGAGCCAGATAAACCTTACTGTGGATGAAAAATTCGGAGTTCTCATGAGGGGCTTTTACAGATCATTTAAGAATTAAGCGTTACCTGACCTCAGGACCCGCGTACTTATATGACCTGGGCTACGGCGTAATTCCTTCCTATTCTGATTATCTTTATCTTGACGTGCTGACCCGGCCTGGTTCCGGGCACGAATACGACGAGGCCCTCTATGCGTGCAATACCGGAGTCGCCACGCCTGCTCATCTCCACGATGTCTACCTCGTGTTCCTCGCCGACGGCCACGGGCATAGGCTTCCTGGGACTCCTGAGGCCAAAGGCCTTCCTCCTGCTCACGTCCCTCACCTCCTTTTCCGTTGTTGGCTGGGGGCAGTACGGGCCGTTTATATGGTTTTCGATAGCCGCGGGTCATCAGGATGGAAGTATCTCGAAGGCACAGTGATCTGCACCATCAGCTCTCGTCCTCAGCTTGTTTGTTCTCGCCTTGCCGAAGGCGTTGGAAAAGCCCTCTATGAGGCCCTCGGTTATAATGCACAAGAAGGGCTCTTCCTCCGGCCTCCTGAACGGGCAGTTCTTCAGCTTGACGAGCAGCTTCCCGTCTTCCTCTACGATCTCGGGCTCTGCCCCGGCCCTGTCAAGCACCATGGCTAAGGCGTCTTTCAGCTCGTTATGGCCAAGGGCCTTCATGCTCTTGGCTAGGCTGGCCCCATAGTCCCTGGCGGCGAACTTGAGGACGCTGGCCGCCCCTCTCTCGCCTATGACCTCCTTCATGCCCTTGAGGGTCAGCTTCAGGAATGAGTCATAGAACGAGAGGAGGGTCCTCAACCTCACTTCTGCCTTACGCACCTCGCCCACCTGATGTTATTCGACGTGCTGGCGATATAAAATTTGACCTGCTAAGCAGCTACCCTAGGCTTCACGAACTTCACGGCAGCCTTCCTGTAGAAGACCGCCATCAGGACGGCTACTACCACGCTGATGAAAGGCCAGAACGGACTGGCTAGGAACTTGTCCATGGGCCTCGCTGGCAACTCGAAGGTGAAGGTATCGCCCGATGCCCTGACCAACTTGGCATCCTTCGGGAGCACGAAGTACCAAGCAGGGTCAAATCCTTCCTCGGCCGTGGAGTTCAAGAAGAGGGCTTCCCTGGTCCCGTTCTTGTACTTGACCACTTCCCATTTCTGAAGCGGGGCTCCAAAGTAAGAGCTGAAGTTCAGCCTTAGGACGACCGTCCGGCCGTGTTTTATTTCCACGTCAGCCTTCCTCCAGCCCGCCTGGACCTCGTAGAGCCGGGCCATGGTGGTCTTGTTGTAGGAGAACTTCACGAGCCCCTTCCCCGTCAGCGTGAAGCTGGCCCTTATGGTCCTCGTCTGGTTGTCGAAGGTGAGGCTAGGCCTGCGGTAATAGACATCCTTCACGCCCTGCTCGGAGAGGTAGCTTATTATGGCCTCAGGTATGGTGCTGTTGTTGAAGTCCGGCCTCGAGGCCAGGAGGCGTTCGTAGAGCGTGGCATTCACGTTAGACAAGACTATGCTGACCGTTATCTGGCCCACGTCCACACGGGCCTCGACATCCAGAGAGGCATGTGCGATCCCCGCTAGGCCTTGCGAGGCCAGCAGGACGGCCGTTAGGATGAGTGTTAAGCTGAGCAGCCCTGTTCTTTTCACGGCTCCGTGGCCCTCCTCTAGGCCCCTGGGGGCATGAGGGAAAAAGCCTTATCCCGAGCACACGGATAGCGAAGCGCTTTTATATCAGCTTGCAGCCTGAAGCACACCGGGGGGTGCACGGCATGAACGAGCTAGCCCAGGTGCTCTTGATAGCCATCCAGCTGTTCGCGATACTCGACCCGCCGGGTTCGATACCGGCCTTCCTGGCCCTGACGGAAGGCCAGGACGAGTCCAGGCGTGCCAGGCTAGCCAAGACTACGACTTGGTTAGTCTTAGGCCTCATGGTCTTGTTCGCCCTGATAGGCAATTACGTCCTGACGGCCCTCGGCGTAAGCATAGAGTCCCTGAAACTCGGCGGGGGGCTCCTCCTCCTAGCCCTGTCGCTCGACCTAGTGTTGGGCTCGAGGAAGGAGGGAAATGACGAAGATGAGGGTGCCATCGTGCCGGTGGCCACGCCCCTGCTCGTGGGCCCGGGGACCATAACGACCCTCATAATACTGTCGGCCTACCACCCCGTCTACGTCCTGTTGGCGGCCGTGGCCCTCGTGTCGGCCATGGCCTACGCCTGCCTGAGGTTCTCGAACGCCCTCATCAGGCTCGTGGGCAGGACGGGCGTAAAGGCCATGTCAAGGCTCATGGCGGTCCTAATAGCTGCCATGGCGGTCGAGATGATACACTCAGCCCTCCTGGCCTGGGGCATAGCCAAGAGTTGACCCCCCGGTTTTAAGGAGACAAAA